>NZ_JBVJGZ010000004.1:414192-425614 GCF_055587025.1 Streptomyces sp. NPDC048600
GTCCTCTATGTTCTCTCCCCCCCCTCTTTGGGGGGGCGCCCCACCCCCCCCCCGCCCCCCCTCCCCCCCCCCCCCCCCCCCCCCCCCCCCGCGGCCCGTGCGGGGCGGTCAGGGGCGCAGCGGCCCCTCGCAACGGAAGTCCGCCGTTCCCGCGAGGCGGTTGGACCAGATGGTGACCTCGCCGAAGGAGCAGTTCATGTCGGCGAGGTTGTTCACGCCGGTGAGGGCGCGGTCGAGGATGAAGTAGTCGGCCGTCTCCCCCATCTCCCTGAAGACCTCGCCCGCGTCCCCGGCGTCCGACAGGTTCGCGGTGATCATGCCGGTGCAGACGAAGCGCGGCCGGTCAGGGCTGCCGCCGGAGGCGCACTCGGGCGTCATATAGGTGGCGGCGGCGAAGGACGACCGCACCTGTGCCGCTGTCGTGGCGCCGAGTTCGGCGACGGGGGTGAACCGGGTGTCGGGCACGAACAGGTCCTCGACGTGCGCGATCCGCTCGTCGAGGAATGCGTCGTAGGCCCGCTGGAGCGCGGCGTCCCGGCCGAGGCGGTCGCGCCAGGCGTCGTGGGCCGCGGGGTCGTCGGCGCGCAGGTTCCGGTACATCTCCCGCAGCAGGTCGGGGTGTTCGAGCCAGAGGAAGCTGAAGAACGTGCCGGCGTAGGAGTAGAAGCGGAAGCCGTCACCGTCGTAGGTGGCGTGCAGCAGCTGGTCGACGCTCATGCGCGGGCCGCCGTTCGCGGTGTCCCGGATGATGCTCCTCACCAGGGACTTGCGCACCTCGACGCCGTCGTCGCGGGTCGCTCCGGCGAAGAACTCGGCCGTGCCCTCGTCCATCGCGGTGGTGCGGTCGCCCTGGTACCAGGGGCCCTCGCCGAACAGACCGGGCACCGCCCAGCGGCCGTTGAGGTAGTGGGTGTACTCGTGCCGGAACAGCTCCTCCAGGGTGAGTGAGGAGTCCTGCGGGACGCGGCGCTGGTACGTGTAGAAGGTCGCGCCGCGTTCGATGTAGATGCCGCCGTTGTCCGTGCCCATGCCGGTGAGCAGGGGGTGGAAGTTCTCGTAGTCGGCGCGTGAGGCGTACAGCACGGTGTTCAGCGTGGAGTTGGTGTCGCCGCGCAGCGGCTGCCCGGTGCCGAGGACCCGGTGGAACTGGGCCTTGACCTGCTTGCTGGCGTAGTAGAGCTGGTCGACGGTCGCCCGGTCCAGGCCGGTGCGCACCTTGATCGTGTCGCCGCGGGCGTCGGTGTCGTAGGCGAACAGCGAGGGGAAGAGGCGGCGTTCGATGTCGGCGCGGCAGACCTGGTGGGGCGCGCAGGCGTCGAACTCGATGAGCCAGCCGGCGACCTTGGCCCAGGGCGCGCTGCGGTCGCCGAAGGTACGTGCGGTGGTGTCGAGCAGGGTGCCGAGGCCGGTGACCGTCTCGGCGCGCAGTCGGTCGATCTGGCCGAAGCGGCCGTACTCGCCGACCGCGTCCCGCACGACCCAGGCGTTGGGGCCGTCCTTGAGATGGGCGTGTCCGCCGAAGGCGCTGAAGGCGGCGCGGTAGGCGCTGTCGGCGGCGACGGCGTCGTGGAAGGCCGTGTCCCGGTTGCCGGGGTAGACGCCCAGGTAGTTCAGGGACAGGGCGGCGAGGGCGGCACCGGCCCAGGCGGTGTCACGGGCGGTGGCGCGGTCGGGGCCCATGGTGGCCAGGACCTCTTCGACGAGCGGGAGTTGGTGCTGCCGAAGCCCCGGGGCACTGGCCGCGTAGAGGGCTTCGCGCAGGGTCTCGGCGTTGGTACGGGTCGGGTCGAAGCTGCGGGCGGCGGTGCCGAAGGCGGCCACGGCCTCGCGCATCGCGGCGACGGTCGGGGCGTCGGTGACGTCGATCTCGGTGCGCGAGAAGTCGTGGTAGGCGACCGCGTGGAGATAGGTGAACAGCTCCAGGAGGTTGCTGCCGTCGGTGCCGTCGTGGGCGGGGGCGAGCGCGGCGGCCCGCCGGGACACCGCCTGGACGTGGGCGTCCGACATCACCGGGGTGAGGCGGGCGTCCCAGGTCCAGATCAGGGTGCGCAGACAGTCGTCGGCGGTGACGGCGGGATCGGTGAGGAAGTCCGCGAACCGCTCGGGGGACAGCCCTGTGACGCCGTCGAGCGTGCAGGGCACGACCGGTCGCTTCCGGCCGGCCGTGCGCACGGCGGTCGTACGGGGGCGGGTCGCGGGGCCGGGGACCCGGCCGTCGGCGCGGTGCGCGCCCGGCGCGGGGAGCGCGAGCGCGGCGGGCCGGGGTGCCGTGGCCAGGCGCTCGACATGGTCGCCGGGCGCCTCGTACGCCCGGGCGGGGGCCGCGGCCGGCCTGGGGGCCGGGGTCGCCGCGTGCCCGCTCGGCACGCCGGTGAGTCCGACGGCCAGCGTCGCGGTGACGGCGAGCAGGGATATGCGCCGCCGTGCGGTGCGGGCGCGGGAGTGGTGCGGGGTTCTCGTGGGGAACACCGGTGACTCCTGTGGGGAGTGAGTGGGTGAGATGGGCTGATCCGACGCCGCCGCGGGGGGAGATCGCCGCGCTGAACCGGGCTGCGCCATGTGATGCGTAACGTAGTAATGTGAAATTGCACTGACAACCCCCGTGCACCGAATGACTGTTGAGCGGACGTCACCGGCGCCCCTCGACGGACCGCCCCGAGGAGGCCCCCGCGTGAACGATCCCGTAGCCGCCGCACCGCGCACGGTCAGCCATGACCTGGCCGTCTCGGAGGAGTTGGAGCGGTTCATGGCGAGCGGCTGGGCCACGAGCCCGCTGCCCGGTGACCTGCGGCTGTCCGCCGCCGATGTCACCCCGGCGCGCCGGGCCCGGCTGTCCGCGCGCTTCCCCGGCGAGCGGCTCGTCGTCCCGGCCGGCGAGCTGAAGGTCCGCACCAACGACTGCGACCACCGCTTCCGCCCGCACAGCGCCTACGCCTGGCTGACCGGTCTGACCGGCGAGGACCAGGCCGGGCATGTGCTGGTCCTGGAGCCGCACGGCCCCCACGGACACGAGGCGGTGCTGTATCTGCGACCCCGCTCGCCGCGCACCGACCAGGGCTTCTACCGGGACCGCCGGTACGGGGAGTTCTGGGTCGGCCGCCGCCCCGACCTCGCCGAGACCGAGCGCATGACCGGCCTGCGCTGCGCCCTGCTCGACGGCCCGGACCGGATCCCGCCCGGCCGCGACGCCGCCACGGACGCCGAACTGGCCGCCGCGCTGTCCGAGTTGCGGCTGGTGAAGGACGCCTGGGAGGTCGCCCAGCTGCAACAGGCCGTCGACCACACCACCGCCGGTTTCGAGGACGTCGTCCGCGCCCTGCCGCGCGCACTCGCCCATCCGCGCGGAGAACGCTGGATCGAGGGCGTGTTCGGACTGCGCGCCCGCGCCGAGGGCAACGGCACCGGGTACGAGACGATCGCCGCCTCCGGCGCGCACGCCTGTGTGCTGCACTGGATCCGCAACGACGGGCCGCTGGACGCACGGGAGTTGCTGCTGCTCGACGCGGGCGTGGAGACCGACACGCTCTACACCGCGGACATCACCCGGACCATGCCGCTGTCCGGCCGCTTCTCCCCCGTGCAGCGCCAGGTGTACGAACTGGTGCTCGCGGCGCAGGAGGCGGGGATCGCCGCGCTGCGGCCGGGGGCGCGCTTCCGCGACTTCCACCGGGCGGCGATGACGGTGATCGCCGAGGGCCTCGCCGAATGGGGCGTCCTGAAGACCCCCGACGGCGACCTCCACCGGCGCTACACCCTGTGCAGCAGCGGGCACATGCTCGGTCTCGATGTGCACGACTGCGCCCAGGCGAGGGCGGAGGCGTATCTGGACGGCGCTCTGGAGGAGGGCCAGGTGCTGACCGTCGAGCCGGGCCTCTATCTGCAGCCCGACGACGAGACCCTGCCGCCCGAGCTGCGCGGCATCGGCGTGCGCATCGAGGACGACCTCGTCGTCACGGCCGGGGGCGCGCGGCTGATGTCGGGGGCGCTGCCGCGTACTCCGGACGGGATCGAGGAGTGGATGGGCGCGCTCATGGAGGGCTGACGGCGGCCAACAGGGCTGCCGGGCACGGGCGCAGGAGTCCCGACGCGGGCGTGAGATCTCTTGGCAACCTCAGTGCAATGTGAAATATTACTGACGTGCCCACGAGACATTCTCCGGATCTCATCGTGGTCGGGGCGGGCGTGGTCGGCGCGGCCTGCGCCTACTACGCCGCCCGCGCCGGCCTGACCGTCACCGTGATCGACCGTGGCCCCGTCGCGGGCGGCACCACCGGGGCGGGTGAGGGGAACCTCCTCGTCTCCGACAAGGAACCCGGCCCCGAGCTCGAACTCGCCCTCCTCTCCGCCGGGTTGTGGCGCGAGCTCGCCGGTGAACTGCCGTCGGCGGTGGAGTTCGAGCCCAAGGGCGGCCTGGTCGTGGCCGACGGCGACAAGGAGCTCACCGCGCTGCGGGAGTTCGCGGCTCGCCAACGGGCGTCGGGTGTCGAGGCGTCGGACGTCCCCCCGGACCGGCTCGGCGAACTGGAACCGCATCTCGCCCCCGGCCTGGCGGGAGGGGTCCACTACCCCCAGGACGCCCAGGTGCAGCCCGCGCTGGCGGCGGCCCATCTGCTGCGTGCGGCCGGGGAGCGGGTACGGCTCCGGCTGGGCGAGCAGGTCACCGGCGTCCTGACCGGGCCCGGCGGCCGGGTGCGCGGTGTCCGCACGGCCGCCGGCGAGATCCACGCACCCCACGTGGTGAACGCGGCGGGCACCTGGGGCGGGGAGGTGGCCGCGCTGGCGGGCGTGGAGCTGCCGGTCAGGCCCCGGCGCGGCTTCGTCCTGGTGACCGAGCCGCTGCCGCGCGTGGTGCGGCACAAGGTGTACGCCGCCGACTACGTGGCCGACGTCGCCAGCGACTCGGCGGCGCTCCAGACCTCGGCCGTGGTGGAGGGAACCCCCGCCGGGCCGGTCCTGATCGGCGCCAGCCGGGAGCGGGTCGGCTTCGACCGCACCCTGTCCGTGCCCGCGGTGACCCGTCTGGCCGCCCAGGCGGTACGGCTGTTCCCGGTACTCGGATCGGTACGCGCCCTGCGCACCTACGCCGGGTTCCGCCCCTACCTCCCCGACCATCTGCCCGCCATCGGCCCCGATCCACGCCGGCCCGGGCTGCTGCACGCCTGCGGCCACGAGGGCGCGGGCATCGGCCTGGCCCCTGCCACCGGGCGGGTGATCGCGGCGATCGCCTCCGGCGGTGAACCGCCCCTGGACATCGGGCCCTTCAGGCCGGAGCGGTTCGAGGGCCGGCCGGGAGGAACCGAGAGCGCAAGCCCGCCGAAGGGAACCGCACGTGAAGCGTGACCGCAGCCCCGCCGAGCTCGTCGGCGCCGCACCCGACACCTTCGAGATCACCTTCGACGGACGGACGCTGACCGCGCTGCCCGGCCAGTCCGTGGCCGCCGTGCTGTGGGCGGCCGGGGTGCTCGCCTGGCGCACCACCCGGACCGGGGGCCGCCCGCGCGGGGCGTTCTGCGGCATCGGGCACTGCTTCGACTGCCTGGTGACGGTCGACGGCCGTCCCAACCGGCGGGCCTGTCTGGTACCGGCCCGCCCCGGCGACACGGTCACCACCCAGGAGGGACACGGGCATGCCGACCTCACCGTCTGACCCGCGGGCGTACGGCCTGGCGGTGATCGGAGCCGGTCCGGCGGGCCTCGCCGCCGCGGTGACGGCCGCCGAACTGGGCGTCTCGGTCGCCCTGCTGGACGCGGGCGAGCAGACGGGCGGGCAGTACTACCGCCACCCCTCCCCCAGCCTCGGCGCCACCCGCCCCGAGGCGCTGCACCACGACTGGGGGACGTACACCGCCCTGCGCGACCGGCTCAGGGACAGCGGAGCGACCCACCTTCCCGGACACCATGTCTGGACGCTGACGCGGCAACCGGGGGACGGAGAAGCCCCGTTCACCGTGCACGCGGTCCTCGGCGAGGACGGCCGGTACCCCGTCGCCGTGCGCGCCAGGACCGTGCTGCTCGCCACCGGGGCGTACGAGCGCCAGCTCCCCTTTCCCGGCTGGACCCTGCCCGGTGTCGTGACGGCCGGAGGGGCACAGGCCATGCTCAAGTCGGGCCTGGTGCTGCCGGGCCGGCGGATCGTCGTCGCGGGCAGCGGACCGCTGCTGCTCGCGGTCGCCGCCTCGCTCGCCTCGGCCGGGGCCCGGGTCCCGGCCCTGGTGGAGGCGGCCGGCTATCCGGCCTACGCCCGCCGCCCGGACGTCCTCGCGGCGGTGCCGGGCAAGGCCGCCGAGGCCATGGCGTTCGGTGCGGCGCTGCTCCGCCACCGGGTTCCGGTGCGGACCCACAGCGCGGTCACCCGGGTGCACGGGACGGACCGGGTGGAGGCCGTCACCGTGGCCCGGCTGGACGGGGACTGGCGGCCCGTACCGGGTTCGGGGCGGCGGATCGACTGCGACGCGCTCGCGGTCGGCCACGGGCTGGTCCCGCACATCGACCTGGCGACCGCGCTGGGCTGCGCGACCCGGCGCACCCCGGACGGCACCACCGCGCTGGACCTCGACGGCGAGCAGCGCACCTCGGTGCCGGGCCTGTGGGCTGCGGGCGAGACCGGTGGTGTCGGCGGTGTGCGACTCGCCCTGCTGGAGGGCGAGATCGCCGGTGCCGCGGTGGCCGCCCGGGTGAGCGGGCGCGACCTGGCCGGGGCCCGGCTGCGGCGGCTGCGGCGCGGGCGGGCACGGCTGCGGGCCTTCGCCGGGCTCATGGCCCGGGTCCACGCGCCCCGCCCCGGCTGGACCGGATGGCTCGACGACGCCACGGACGTCTGCCGCTGCGAGGAGGTCGCCGCGGGCCGGGTCCGAGAGGCCGTCGCCGCGCAGGGGGCCGGTGACGCCCGCACGGTCAAGCTGCTCACCCGCGCGGGCATGGGCTGGTGCCAGGGCCGGATGTGCGGCACGGCGGTGGCCTGCCTCGCCGCGGAGTCACGGCCGGGACTGTCACCGGAAGGCCGGGCACAGACCGCCGTACCGCGGGAGGCTCACCCACCCGAGCCCGCGCCACCGGCCCGCCCGCTGCCGCCCTCCCCCGAACGCCGCCCCCTGGCGACCCCCGTCACTCTCGCCGCGCTGGCCGAAGCGGCCGGCCCGGACGACCACTCCACCTCCACAGAAGGGTTCCCCCGATGAGCACCACCGGTTCCTGGAGCGCCGAACGCCCGTGGCGCGGCATCATGGTCGCCACCGCGCTCCCCCTGCGCGAGGACCTGTCCGTCGACTACGACGCCTACGCCGCGCAGGTGCGCCGCCTGATCGCGAGCGGCTGCGACGGCGTCGTGCCCAACGGCTCGCTCGGCGAGTACCAGACCCTCACCGACGCGGAACGGGCCCTCGTGGTCCGTACGGCCGTCGAGGCGGCGGGCGACGGGGCGCGGGTGATGCCCGGGGTCTCCGCGTACGGCGGCGCCGAGGCACGGCGCTGGGCCGAGCAGGCCGCCGAGGCGGGCTGCGGCAGCGTGCTGCTGCTGCCGCCGAACGCGTACCGGGCCGACGAGCGGGCGGTGCTCGCGCACTACGCCGAGGTCGCGCGGGCCGGACTGCCCGTCGTGGCGTACAACAACCCCGTCGACACCAAGGTCGACCTCGTCCCGGAGCTGCTGGCACGGCTGCACGCAGAGACGGGGATCGTGGCCGTGAAGGAGTTCTCCGGCGATGTCCGCAGGGCCTACCGGATCATCGAACTCGCCCCCGAACTCGACCTGCTGATCGGCGCGGACGACGTACTGCTGGAACTGGCGGTGGCGGGCGCGGTCGGCTGGGTCGCCGGGTACCCGAACGCCTTCCCGGAGGCGTGCGCCCAGCTCTACGACGCAGCGATCGCCCAGGACCTCGCCACCGCGCTGCCGTTGTACCGGTCGCTGCACCCGCTGCTGCGCTGGGACTCGCGGACCGAGTTCGTGCAGGCGATCAAGCTGTCCATGGACGTCGTGGGCGTGCCCGGCGGACCCACCCGGCCGCCCCGTATGCCGCTGACCGACGCCCAGGAGGCCGACATCCGCGCGGCCACCGAGAAGGCCGTCGCCGACGGCCACCGCTGACATCCGCACCCGACCGGAACCGGATCGAAAGGGACGTTCGTGCGCACTCGTCATGTGTTCCACGCGGTCGACTCGCACACCGAGGGCATGCCCACCCGGGTCGTCACCGGCGGCCTCGGGGTGGTGCCCGGCGCCACCATGGCCGAGCGCCGCCGCCACTTCGCCGAGCGTCTGGACCACGTCCGCACGCTGCTGATGTACGAGCCGCGCGGCCACGCGGCGATGAGCGGGGCGATCCTCCAGCCGCCCACCCGGCCCGACGCCGACTACGGGGTGCTGTTCGTGGAGGTCTCCGGGCTGCTCCCGATGTGCGGGCACGGCACCATCGGTGTCGCGACCGTGCTCGTGGAGACCGGCATGGTGGCGGTGACCGAGCCCGTCACCACCGTCCGCCTCGACACCCCGGCGGGGCTGGTCTCCGTCGACGTGCGGGTGGAGGACGGGGCGGCGACCTCGGTCACGCTCACCAATGTGCCGTCCTTCTGCGTGGGCCTGGACCGCAAGGTCGAGGTGCCGGGGTACGGCTCGGTGACGTACGACCTCGCGTACGGCGGGAACTTCTACGCCTTCGTCGAACTGGAGGCGCTGGGGCTGCCGTTCGACCGCGCCCGCAAGGACGATCTGCTGGCGGCCGGACTGGCGGTCATGGAGGCGGTGAACGCCTCGGCCGGCCGGCCGGTGCATCCCGAGCAGCCGGAGATCGCCGGGCTCAAGCACGTGTATCTCGCCGCGCCCGGGTCCGACGCGCGGCGTTCACGGCACGCGATGGCCATCCACCCGGGCTGGTTCGACCGTTCGCCGTGCGGCACCGGGACCTCCGCGCGTATGGCTCAGCTGCATGCGCGCGGAGAGCTGCCGCTGCACCGGGACTTCGTCAACGAGTCGTTCATCGGTACGGAGTTCACCGGCCGGCTCGTCGAGGAGACGGAGGTCGGCGAGATGCCCGCGGTCGTGCCCCGGATCACCGGACGGGCCTGGATCACGGGAACGGCCCAGTACTTCCTCGACCCGGACGACCCGTTCCCCGCGGGGTTCCTGCTGTGAGCGGGTCGTGCGGTGAGCCGGTTCCTGCCGCGAGCGGCAACTGCCCTACGGCCGGGGCGGAAACAACGTGACATTGTACTCTGGTGCTCCGCAGCGGCACGAAGGGAACACCATGGGCCACCTCAAGCAGCGCACCCTCGTCACCGCCCGTGAGCGGCTGCGCGACCAGGTCGCCCATGCGCTGCGGGCCGCGCTGATCTCCGGCGAACTCCAGCCGGGCGAGGTGTACTCGGCGCCCGGTCTCGCGGAGGACTTCGGCGTCTCCGCGACGCCCGTGCGCGAGGCCATGCTCGACCTGGCCCGTGAGGGGCTCGTGGAGCCGGTCCGCAACAAGGGGTTCCGGGTCACCGAGGTCGACGAGCGCGACCTGGACCAGTACAGCGAGATCCGGATGCTCATCGAGGTCCCGACGATCGGGCGGATCACACGCGACGCCTCCCGCGCGGACCTGGAGGCGCTGCGCCCGGTGGCCGAGCGGATCGTGGCCGCGGCGCGGGAGCACGACCTCATCGGATATCTGGAGGCCGACCGGCAGTTCCATCTCTCGCTGCTCGCCCTCGGCGGCAACGACCGGCTCGTCGAGACGGTCGGCGACCTGCGCAAGCGGTCCCGGCTGTACGGGCTGACCGCGCTCGACGAGAGCGACCGCCTCATCCCGTCGGCCGAGGAGCACCTCGAACTGCTCGACCTGATGATCGCCGGGGACGCGGAGGGCGCGCAGGAGTGCGTCGCCCGCCATCTCGGCCATGTGCGTTCCCTGTGGGCGCAGGGGTCGCCGCAGGACGAGGACAAGAACAACGGCAACCCCGACAACCCCGGCGGCCGTCGGCGCGTGATCGGCGGGAAGCTGGGCGCGGTCTCCTGAGGCACCGGAGCGCGATGCCCGAGGCAGGAAGGTGTCGCGCGAGGCCCGGCGCGGGATCCTCCTCCCTGCCCGACGGCCGGCCGGGCGGGACTGCGGCTGCCCCGGGGCATCGCCGCCACGGGGCTGCCGCGCGCCCAGGACCTGCCGGAGGCGGCCGCGTCCGGGCCCCGTACAGCGGAGGAACGGACGGCGCCGGCACCCCGGTCGGCTTGTCCCGATCTTGAGTGAACCTCCGTCACGTGGTTCCCGTCTGGCTGTACGACATGCCACCGAGCCGGGCGGTCTGCCCCGGCTCCGGGCCCGTTGGAGGTGCCGGGCCGGGCGTCCGGCGGTGGCCGGGAACACGGAGAACGGAGAAGACACTTCATGCGTCTGTCCACCCCCCACAGAGCGACGGGACGGCGGATCGCCGCCGCCACGGCCGTGTGCGGTGCCGCGCTCGCGCTGACCGCCACGTCCGTCGGTTCCGCCCAGGCGGCCGGTGACACCGCGGACCGCGGGCGTCCGGTCGCGAACATCATCGGCGGTGTGCAGCAGCCCGACGGGAAGCACCCGTTCATGGCGGCGCTGCTGTCCAAGGGTCCGGGCAAGCCGGTCGACCGCCAGTTCTGCGGTGGCAGCCTGCTCTCGCGGGAACTGGTCATGACCGCCGCGCACTGCGTGCTGGGCACGAACCCCAAGGAGATCGAGACCACCGTCGGCCGTACGGCGCTCTCCAAGAAGAACCAGGGCCAGCTGCGCAACGTGACCGACATCGTGGTCCACCCGCGCTACGCCCGGGGCCAGGAAGCGTACGACATCGCCTTCCTGTACCTCGACAAGCCGGTCACCGGCATCGCGCCGGTCCTGCTGCCCACGGTCGGCACGGACGCCCTGATCCGTCCGGGCGCCCAGGCGACCGTCGCCGGCTGGGGCAACGTCAACACCGAGGTGCCGGCCTACCCGGACCGGCTGCGCGCGGTGAACGTGCCGATCGTGTCGCACATCGAGTGCAAGGCCTCGTACGCCGAGTACGACAAGAAGGTCAACGTCTGCGCGGGCGTCGAGGGCAGGGACTCCTGCCAGGGTGACAGCGGCGGCCCGATGTTCCGCAAGCTCAAGGGCCGTCAGGGCGTCTACCAGATAGGCGTCGTGTCGTACGGCGACGGCTGCGCCGAGCAGGGCGCCCCCGGCGTCTACGCGTACACCGGGTCGGCCGAGCTGTGGAAGACGCTGGGCGAGTCGGCCAAGGGCAAGAAGGTGAAGCGGCTGCTCGGCCGCTGACCCGTCGGCCGGTGACCGCGGGCCGGGGGGGGGCACCCCCCCCCCCCCCCCCCCCCCCCCCCCCCCCCCCCCAAACCCCCCCCCCCCCCCCCCCCCCCCCCCCCCCCCCCGGGCCGGCGGCTGGAGCGCCCGCCACCGATGGGCTGCCGTGGGCATCTGGGTGC
>NZ_JBVJGZ010000004.1:425624-445157 GCF_055587025.1 Streptomyces sp. NPDC048600
GGCGGGGGGGGGGAGAGGGGGGGAGAGGGCGAAAAGGAAAAAAGGGGGGGGGGGTTTCTTACCCCGCGCCCCGGCGCCGGGGCGGGCGGGGGCGGGCCCCCCCCCCCCCCCCCCCCCCCCCCTCCGCCGTCTCAGATGCCGAAGGGCTCGGCGTACCGGACGACGCCGCCCGGCAGCGCGTGCGCGGGATCGAGGGCGAGTGCCATCAGGGCCTCGTCGGGGACGTCGAAGGTCACCGAGATGCCGTGGGCGGAGGCGCGGCCGAAGCCGAACTTCGGGTAGTACGAAGGGTGTCCGAGGACCACCACGAACCGCTCGCCGAGTTCCGCGGCCGCCCGCAGCGCCGCGCGCACTGCGGCTCCGCCGGCCCCGGTGCGCTGGTGCTCCGGCAGCACCGCCACCGGCGCGAGGCACAGGGCCGGCACCTCGCCGATGTGACACCGGGTCAGCAGCGCGTGCCCGACAGGGGCGCCGTCGTGCCCGGCCGCCACGAGCGACAGCCCCTCGATCCATGCCTCGTCCGCCCGCAGGGCGTCCACGAGGTCGGCCTCCAGCGGGGTGTCGAAGGCCGCGAGAACGATTCTGCGGACGGCGGGGACGTCGGCGGCGGTCTCGGGGCGCGTGATCCAGTCGTCGCTCGTCACGGGATCCGTTCCAGGGGTCGTACCAGGACATTGCCCGGCCGACCCTACCCCCGGCGGAGTGAGTCCGCGGGCCCGCGAGCACGCCGCGCGGGGCGTGGTCCGGGCCGGTGCGATACCGGTGACCTGGGCACGGCGGCATCGGCGGGGCCGGGGCCGTCCACGCCCGGGACGAGGCCGGGGCGCACGCCCGGGCTCAGGCACGCGCGGAGAACGGACGGGAACACCATGGACTCAGGGACGCCGGCGCTCCCGGCCGGAGGGGCCCGCCGTGCGCGCGCTGCTGGCTGACGTCTGGCGCACCCTGGCGCCCGGCCCCGGGGAACCGCACGGGCCGCTGCCGCCGCTGCTGCTGGTCCTGACCGCCGTCAGCGGTCTGGTGGACGCGGTCGGCTATCTCGCGCTGGGGCAGGTGTTCGTCGCCAACATGACGGGCAATGTCGTCCTCCTCGGGTTCGCGCTCGCGGGCGACGACCGGGTGTCCGCGCTCGGCTCGGCGGTCGCGCTCGGCACGTTCCTGGCCGGTGCGGTCACGGGCGGCCGGATCGCCACCCGGTTCGCGGCGCATCGCGGGCGGCTGTTCGCGGCGGGTACGGCCGCCGAGACGGTGCTCGTCGCCGTGGCGCTGGCCGTCCTGGCGGCCACCGGCGCCCGGATCGGCACGGGGGTGCGGTACACGCTGATCGTGTGTCTCGGGACGGCCATGGGCCTCCAGAGCGCGGTCGCCCGCCGGCTCGGTGTCCCGGACCTCACCACGACCGTGCTGACCCAGACGCTGACCGGCCTCGCCGCGGACCCGGGTGCGGCGGGCGGCGGGCCTCCCCGGCCCGGCCGCCGTCTACTCGCCGTACTGACCATGCTGCTCGGCGCGCTGGCGGGCGGACTGCTGGTGCTGCACGACCGTGTCGGCTGGGCGCTGGCGCTGTGCGCGGCGCTGCCGGCCCTCGTCTCGCTCACGGCCGTCCGGCTCTCGCGCGCCGACGCCCCCTGGACACGGCCGCGGCGGTGAGACTCCGGTGGGCGGCCCGCCCGTCCGATGTGACGGCGGATCACCTCCACGGCCGTGCCGGCGCGGACCGGTCGGGTCAGGCGAGCTGCGCCTCCAGCCAGGCGAGAACGTCGGGCGTCACCGGGTCGGTGATGTCATCGAACTCGTGGTGCTTCTTCAGGAACTTGGCGACGTACGGGCACACGGGCACGATGCGCATCCCGCGCGACCGCACATCCGTGAGCGCCTCCTCGACCAGCCTGCCCGCGAGTCCCTGTCCGGCGAAGGCGTCGTCGACCTCGGTGTGGAAGAAGACACGCCGCCCGTCACGGTCGCGGTAGGCGGTCAGGCCCGCGCGGACACCGTCGACGTGGATCTCGTAGCGGTGGCGCGCGTCGACGGGCTGGACGGTGACGGTGGGGGTGTCGCTCATGGGGCGGTTCCTCTCGGGTTCGGGTGGCCGGGCGGACAGGTGCCCGGTGTCAGGCGCGCGGCGGGTTGCGGCGCGGGGTGATGGTCGCGTGCGGCAGGGCGGGGGCCGGGAGGCGGTCGCCCGGGTAGTCGGCGACCGCGCCGAAGCGGTCGGAGTGGTTCTCCCAGTCCTCGCGGGCCCGGGCGATGTCGTCGTGGCTGCGCCCGATGAAGTTCCACCACATCACGATCTCCTCCTCGAAGGGTGCGCCGCCGAGCAGGACGATCCGGGCCGGGGCGGCGGACTCGTTGTGGAGGGTGAGGGCCGTGGGGCCGGGGTGGACGTAACCCAGTTCGGCCTGCGCGAGGACGGTTCCGGCGACGCGGACGCTGCCCCGGTCGACCAGCACGCCGTGCTCGAAGCCGGGGTCCACGGCGAGGGTGAGGGCGGCGTGCGGGGCGAGGACGATCTCGGCGCCGAGCAGCGGGGTGAAGGTGGCCACCGGCGAGTCCGATCCGGCGAGGGAACCGAGGAAGACCCGGATCTCGGCGCCCTCGGCGCGCACGGGTTCGGGGGCGTAGTGCTGGAAGTCCCGCTCGGTGTGGCGGTGTTCGTGCGGCAGGGCGACCCAGAGCTGTACGCCGTGCAGGACGGTGGTGCGGTCGGTGGAGACCTCGGAGTGGGCGATGCCGTGGCCGCCGGTCATGAGGTTCAGCTCGCCGGGGCGGACGTAGGCGTGGCTGCCCAGGCTGTCGCGGTGCTCGATCTCTCCGGTGAACAGCCAGCTGACGGTCTGGAGTCCGGTGTGCGGATGGGGCGGGACGACCATGCCTCCGGTGGCGGCGACGTCGTCCGGGCCGTAGTGGTCGGCGAAGCACCAGGCGCCGATCAGGGTGCGCGCCCGCTGCGGCAGGGTGCGGCGTACGGTCATGGCGCGCGGTCCGCCGAGGGGCACATCGCGAGGGGTGAGGACATCGACGCGCGGTTCCGTCACCGGGGCTTCGGCCGTGTCGGTTCCGCAGCGCATCTCGACCGGCCCTGTTTCGATGTTGCTCATCGGAACACCTCCACGCATGTTAGTTTACTTTTAAACAATACTCGCCCGCGCAGCTTAACGCAGCTCAGCGGCAGCGGACGCGGCACCCGAAGGAGTACCGGCTTGAACACCAGCCCCGAACCCGAGGCCGAGCGGATCTACGTCGACAAGCGGACCCCGAAGGCCTACCACGCGCTGTCGCAGACCGCGGAGGCCGTACGGGCGGCGGTGGCCGAGGCCGGGCTCGACCGCCGGCTCGTGGAACTGGTCAACCTCCGGGTGTCGCAGATCAACGGGTGCGCCTACTGCCTGCATGTGCACACCCGTGCGGCCCTGCGCGCCGGCGAGACGAACCAGCGGCTGGGCGTGCTCGCGGCCTGGCGGGAGACCGAGGTCTACACCCCCGAGGAGCGCGCCGCGCTGGATCTCGCCGAGGCGACGACCGCGGCCTCCGGCACCGCGGCACAGGACAGCGCCTACGCCGCCGCACGCGAGGTGCTCACCGAGGACCAGATCTCCGCGGTGATCTGGGTGGCGATCACCATCAACGCCTTCAACCGGGTGTCGATCATGAGCGGGCATCCCGTACGGGCCGAACACTGATCCGCGCTCAACGGGCGTACGCGCGGCGCAGCACCTCGAACGCCGTCGGACGCTGACGGTCGGCCAGGAAGTCGCGGACGCGCCGGGCGCACTCGGCGGGGCTCTCGCTGCCGGTGTCCACGTCGAGGTCGTGCGGGCCGTGGGAGTGGACGTGCGGGTACTGGAGGGCGGCGAGACCCCGCTGCCGGTCGCCGCGTTCGGCCTCGCGGCGCTCCAGCTCGGGCAGCGGGCAACGGACCGCGACCAGCACGGTGTTCCCGGGGTCGAGCACGTCGAGCAGGTCCAGCAGCCGCCAGCGGCGGCTCAGCGGGTGGTCGACGACGAGGTTGTTGCCGCCCGCCGCCATCCCGGCGACCGCGCGGTGGAAGCCCTTGCAGGTCCGGTCGATCTCCGCCTGGAGGCCGCCCTCGGGGACGACTCCGCCGCGCAGGGCGTGGAAGGCGTCCACCGGCAGATGGAACCAGGTGCCGTCCAGCACGGTGAGCAGTTCCCGGGCGATGCTCGACTTCCCCGAGCTGGACGCGCCGTTGAGCAGGATCACCGTGCCGCCGGCGGGGGTGCCGGGGACCCTGGCGTTCTCGGGATCGTCCGGGTCCGGCGCGCCCTGAGGGCCGTAGGGATCACGGACGGGCTGCGCGGTCATACGGTCGTCCTCTCGCCGGAGCCACGAACGGGGCCGGACGGACCCGGGCCGGAGCGGGGCGCCCGGGGCGGGGGGCCGGAGCGTTCCGCCGGGCCGCGATGATCATCGTATCCACGCCCCGCACCCGGCCGGGACACGGTGACGAAGCCGGCCGCACCGCGGCCGCACGCGGCGCCGGAGGGGACCGAGAACCGTCCGCGCGGGGCGCCGAAGGGGACCGAGGACCGTCCGGCGCGTCATTCGACCGGGCCCCGGTACTCGCACTCACAGCTCGGGCGGAATACCATATTCCGGGCAGCGGGTCAAGGAATGCACGTGCAAACATCACCCGACCTCGACACGACCATACTTGTCTCGCTCGTTTCCTTGAATCATTCGTGTTTATGAGGGTAGGTTCGGCCTCATGACCGCTTCTGGGACACCGACCACCGCCGAGGAGCTGCGCGGTGCCGGCCTGCGCGTGACAGCCGCACGCGTGGCGCTGCTGGAGACCGTGCGCAGCGGTGATCACCTGGGCGTCGACGCGATCGCGGCGGGAGTCCGCGACCGGGTCGGCCACATATCCCTCCAAGCCGTCTACGAAGCCCTGCACGCCCTCACCTCGGCGGGCCTCGTCCGCCGGATCGAACCGGCCGGCAGCCCGGCCCGCTTCGAGGGGCGCGTCGGGGACAATCACCACCACGTCGTGTGCCGATCGTGCGGCGCCGTCGCCGATGTCGACTGCGCGGTGGCCGAGACACCCTGCCTGACCGCCTCCGAGGACCACGGTTTCCTCATCGACGAGGCCGAGGTCATCTACTGGGGCCTGTGCCCCGGCTGTGCCTCCACCCCCAGTTCCTGAGCACGTGATCCGCCCAGAACAGAAGGATTGCCATGTCTGAGAACCACGAAGCAATCGTCACAGACGCGAAGACGGAGGCCGGGGGCGGCTGCCCGGTAGCGCACGGGCGCGCGGCGCACCCGACGCAGGGCGGCGGAAACCGCCAGTGGTGGCCGGACAAACTCAACCTCAAGATCCTTGCCACGAACCCCGCGGTCGCGAACCCGCTGGGCGAGGAGTTCGACTACGCCGAGGCGTTCCAGAACCTGGACCTCGCGGCCGTGAAGCGGGACATCGCCGAGGTGCTCACCACCTCGCAGGACTGGTGGCCGGCCGACTTCGGCAACTACGGCCCGCTGATGATCCGTATGGCCTGGCACAGCGCGGGCACCTACCGCATCAGCGACGGCCGCGGCGGCGCCGGCGCCGGCCAGCAGCGCTTCGCCCCGCTCAACAGCTGGCCGGACAACGCCAGCCTCGACAAGGCCCGCCGCCTGCTGTGGCCGGTGAAGAAGAAGTACGGCCAGTCGATCTCCTGGGCCGACCTCATGATCCTCACCGGCAATGTCGCGCTGGAGACCATGGGCTTCGAGACCTTCGGCTTCGGCGGCGGCCGCGCGGACGTCTGGGAGGCCGAGGAGGACGTCTACTGGGGTCCCGAGACCACCTGGCTCGACGACCAGCGCTACACCGGTGACCGCGAGCTGGAGAACCCGCTCGGCGCGGTCCAGATGGGCCTGATCTACGTCAACCCGGAGGGCCCCAACGGCAACCCGGACCCGATCGCCGCGGCCCGCGACATCCGTGAGACGTTCCGCCGCATGGCGATGAACGACGAGGAGACCGTCGCCCTGATCGCCGGTGGCCACACCTTCGGCAAGACCCACGGCGCGGGCCCCGCGGACAGCGTCGGCCCGGACCCCGAGGCCTCCCCGATGGAGCAGCAGGGCCTCGGCTGGAGGAGCAGCTACGGCACGGGCGTGGGCAAGGACGCCATCACGTCCGGCCTGGAGGTCACCTGGACCACCACGCCGACCCAGTGGAGCAACGGGTTCTTCAAGAACCTCTTCGAGTACGACTACGAGCTCAGCCAGAGCCCGGCGGGCGCCCACCAGTGGGTCGCGAAGGACGCCGAGGCGATCGTGCCGGACGCCTTCGACCCGTCGAAGAAGCACCTGCCGACGATGCTCACCACGGACCTGTCCCTGAAGCTCGACCCGATCTACGAGCCGATCTCCCGCCGGTTCTACGAGAACCCGGCGGAGTTCAAGGACGCGTTCGCGCGCGCCTGGTACAAGCTGACCCACCGCGACATGGGCCCGAAGTCCCTCTACCTCGGTCCCGAGGTCCCGGCGGAGACGCTGCTGTGGCAGGACCCCCTGCCGCAGGCCGAGGGCGCGGCCATCGACGCCGCCGACGTCGCCGCGCTCAAGGCCAAGCTCCTCGACTCGGGCCTGACGGTCTCGCAGCTGGTCTCCACCGCGTGGGCGTCGGCCTCGACGTTCCGCGGCAGCGACAAGCGCGGCGGTGCCAACGGCGCCCGCATCCGGCTGGAGCCGCAGCGCGGCTGGGAGGCCAACGACCCCGACCAGCTCGCCCAGGTGCTGCGCGTCCTCGAGGGCGTCCAGCAGGAGTTCAACTCCGGCGCCAAGAAGGTGTCGCTGGCCGACCTGATCGTCCTCGGCGGTACGGCCGCCGTGGAGAAGGCCGCCAAGGACGGCGGCGTCGACGTCGAGGTGCCCTTCGCCCCGGGCCGGGTCGACGCGAGCGAGGAGCACACGGACGCCGAGTCCTTCGCGGCCCTGGAGCCGACCGCGGACGGCTTCCGCAACTACCACGGCAAGGGCAACCGCCTGCCGGCCGAGTACCTGCTGCTGGACCGCGCCAACCTGCTGACCCTCAGCGCCCCGGAGACGACCGTCCTGGTCGGCGGTCTGCGGGTACTGGGCGCCAACAGCCAGGGCACCTCGCTGGGCGTCCTCACCGACACCCCCGGCGTGCTGACCAACGACTTCTTCGTCAATCTGCTCGACCTGGGCATCACGTGGAAGTCGACCTCCGAGGACCAGACCGTGTTCGAGGGCCGTGACGCGGCCGGTGCCGTGAAGTGGACGGGCTCCCGCGCCGACCTCGTCTTCGGCTCGAACTCGGAGCTGCGCGCCCTCGCCGAGGTGTACGCGAGCGACGACGCGAAGAAGAAGTTCGTGACCGACTTCGTCGCGGCCTGGGCCAAGGTCATGGACCTCGACCGCTTCGACCTCGTCTGATCCTTCCGACCCGACGAGCTCCGACGTCCGGGCAGGCCCACGAGGGCCGGCCCGGACGTGCTCGTGTCCACGCGTTCACGAGGTCCGCAGACGACTCGGACGGCAACGACCGCACCGGCTACCACGGCTGACGCCGGGTCGGGTGACCGTGCCGGTGGGCGGCTGCCTTCTCACGCGCCGACGTGGAGATAGGCCGCCCAACGGGTCGGTGAGGCGAGGTACTTGTCACGGATCTCGCGGACCGCGGTGTTCAGGGCCTGCGCGGTCGCCGTGGTGTCGGGTGGGCGGGTGCCGTCGGCGGTGAGCGTGCGGTAGAACGCGCCGGACATCGCCGGGGTGTCCGGCGCGCGCCAGAGGGTGCCCACGACGCTGCGGAATCCGGCCAGTTGGAACGCGGCGGCCAGATGCATCGGCTCGTCGGGCAGCTCGCGGTGCGGTTCGGCCGTGCTGCACGCGGAGAGGAACGCCACGGCTCCGTGTTCGAGCGCGATGTCCTGGAGCCTGGTGGCGGTCAGGGTCTCGCCCGTGTCGAGATGCAGGCCGCCGCCGCGCAGGATGCTCCGGGAGACGTCGTTGTCGCCGTGGCAGGCGAAGTGGACCAGGGCGTGCTCCCGCAGGGCGGCCTCGACCGCGGCCAGCCCGGACGCCTCGCCGCCGACGACACGCGAGGCGGGCAGCACGGCCCGTACGGCGGCGGCCTCCCTGGCCGCCTCCGGCAGCGGTGGCAGCCGGGGGCTCTCGGCCCCGGTGACGACGAACGCGCCCCGGCGGAGCGCGGAACCGGCCGGGGCCGGGGTGTCGCGCAGGGAGTGGGCCAGGGCGGCGAGCGTGGGGGTGTAGGAGGGGACGATCCGGTCGACGACGGTCCGGGGGCGGGGGGCCGGAGCGCCCTCGGCGCCATGCCCCGCGCGGGCGTCCTGCGTCGCCCTGACCGTCCGCGCGCCCGGGTCCCGGCCCTCGGCGGTGTCCGTGTCGCGGTGGTGTCCCGCCGCGTGCAGCGGCAGTCGCAGCACGGGGCCCACCGGGCACCACCACACGCGCTTCGGCGCGCTGCCGTCGGCGAGGAGACGCTCCAGTACCGGGCCCGCCAACTCGTCCCAGAGCCAGGCCAGTACCGCGTGGATCCGCTCCTGGGCGGCCTCTCTGCCGTCCAGGGAGGTCGCCATGTCCAGGGCCTCGGTGAGCGAGGTCTCCAGTTGCCCGGCGCGGTCGAGGACCGCCGCCTCGGACAGGCCCGGCAGCGGCAGGTGCTCGACCGGCCGCGCCGGATCGGCCGGTACCAGCAGCGCGTCGCCCCGGTCCTGGTGCGTGAGGACCAGCACCACCGGCGCCCCGGCCGTCCGCGCGCGCAGCTCGGACAGGGACTCGGTGCGCGTCAGCGTCGCGAACTCCGGGTGCTCCGCGAGCTGCCGCAGGATGCGCTCCCGCTCGGCGGCGAGTCTGCGGGTCTCGGCGGCCCAGCCGGGACGCGGGTCGCTTCTGCTGTGGCTCACCGCGACGAAACGGCCGGACTCGTCCTCGTCGCCGACCCTGGACTCGATGGCGGTGACGTTCGCGAACAGGTCGGCCTCGCGCAGCCTCGCCTCGATCTCCTCCAGGCGCCGCGCGGCCCCCGGCTGGATGCGCCGGATGGTCTCGCGGTGACGCCGGACGGCGAGGCTCTGGCCGTAGAGGATCGCGCGGCCGTTCTCCAGCAGTTCCACGGCCCGTTCGGGGGCGCCCGAGTCGAGGGCCGCGCGGGCGGCGCGGACCGCCAGGCCGGGCGCGACGGCCGCGGTGCCCTTGCGCACCGATCCGGACAGGGACCGGCCGGCCATCCGGGGGATCTCCTCCTCGATGAGGCTCTCCAGGACGCGCAGGGCGAGCCGGGGGTCGCCGGAGCTCTGGGCGAGGGCCGCGCGCTGTTCCTGGGCCTCGAGGAGGCGTCTTCCCCCGCTGTCCGGATCGAGGGCCACGGTCTCCCAGAGCTCCAGGGCCTCCGCGCACAGCGCCCGCGCCTGCGGGGAGGCGGGGTCGGTCAGTGCGTGCAGGGCGGTGCAGGGGCGGGCGAGCAGGACGGTGCGCGCGATCCGGTGGGGGTCGTGCCGCGGGCTGTCGGCCAGCGCCTCACGGGCCAGCCGGACGGCTTCGGCCAGGGCTTCGCGGTCGCCGGTGCGCTCATAGGTGAGGTGGCGTACCTGGCTGATGGAGCTGAGGAAGCGCGGCCGGTCCGGATGATCGGCGCCCATCAGCGCGAGTCCGCGGCGGTAGAGCCGCTCGGCCTCGGCCAGCCGCTGGGGAACCCGTTCCTCGTCCTGGCCGCCCTGGACGAGGTGGGTGGCGAGGTTGAGCAGCAGTTCGTGTTTGCGGGGATGGTCCTCGGCGAGCGCGTCCGCCGCCCGACGGGCCAGCTCGATTCCCTCCTCGGCGGCCTCGGTGTCATCGTTCTGTCTGGCGAAGTCGGCCAGGGCGCGGGCCAGATTGGACATGCGGTAGGGGCGGAACGGGGCGTCCTCGGGCGTCAGGGCCAGGGCCTGTCCGCGCATTCCCAGCGCCTCGGGAAGCAGCGTGGCGTCGGACAGGGCGTTGGCCGCGGCGACCACGACGCCGGCGAGGCGCTCCAGGTGCCGGGGGGTGCCCGGGTCGTCGTCGGGCAGCACCCTTCTGGCCTTCCGGGCGGCTTCGAGCGCCTTCTCGGCGAGGTCGACGCGGTCCGGGGACCCGTACGCGAGATGGACCGTGGACTGCGCCAGGGTGGCGAGCGCCGGACCGGCCAGCCGGTGGCCGGCGGAGGTGGCGTCCACTGCGCGCAGCGCCCAGAGACGGGCCTGTGCGGGCGAGGCCTCGTCACTGCCCTCCGCCCAGTGCCGGAACTCCGCCTCGGCGGCCAGGAGGAGGGCCGCGGGCCGGTCCTCGTGCCTGCCCGGCACCGCGTCGACGAGGGTCAGGGCTGCTCTCCTGCGCTCCCCCGCCGGGGCTTCGGGATCGTCGGCGGTACGCCATGCCGCGTCGAGGCCCGGCGGGGCTTCCCCGTCCGACGGGGGCGGAGCCGGGCCGTCGAGCACCGCCCTGGCCGCGGCCCGGCCGACCCGTGCGACGGTTTGCTCCTCCAACTCGGCCAGCCAGAGCCGGTGTTCCTTCAGCCGGCGGTCGTCGTCGCCGGTGGCGCGGACCAGGGCGTGGGCCGCCTCGAGGGCCTCCAGCAGCGTCGCCTCCGAGCCCGTGTCCCGTGCCTGGCGCCGCAGCAGGCCGACCAGTTCGCGCGCGGGGTGCAGATGCGGCGGTTCCTCACGGGCGGCCGCCTCCACGGCCCGGCGCAGGTCGTCGAGCGCCCGGGAGGCGGCCGTGGGGTCGAGCGTCTCGTCCCGCAGCCGTTCCGCGCACCGGGCCTTGAGCAGCAGGCGGTTGGCGAGGTGCGGATCGTCGCGCCCGGGCCGGCGGACGGTGGCCTCCACGGCGAGCGCGGCGCTGTGCTCGCCGTCCTCCAGCCAGGAACGGTGGGCGCCGAGCTCGGCCACGTCCAGCATCAGTGCGGCGCGGTCGCTGAGCATGGCCGCCTTCTCGCGCGGGGTCGTGGCGTCGTCCTTCAACCAGCGGAGCTGGAGCTCCAGGACGGTGTCGAACCCCTTGAAGTCCTCCGCCTCCCGGAACCGGGCCATGAGGAAGAGGAGTTGATCGATCCGGGCCACGCCTAGGCCGCCCTCCTCCTCGGACGCGGCCGGGGCCGGGGCGGCACGGCGGGTGAACCACCGTCGCCCGCGCGGCGGCGGAGGGCGGTCGGTGACGCGGGCGCGCAGGGGGGAGGGGAACGGCGGCAGGTCCGGGGGCAGTTCGGTCAGAAGGTCGGCCAGGCCGAGGGCCGCCCGGTACTCCTGAAGGCCGCGCACCCCGGGCAGATGGAGGTAGCGGTACCAGCGGATCAGCGCCAGGCGCGCCGTCCCGGCGGGGTCGTCGCCGGGCTCGGGTTCCAGGACCGCGTCGGGCAGCGGCGGGATGTCCCGTCCGTCCCCGGTGCGCAGATACCGTCGCAGGTCCTCCATCGCTTCACCCCCGTACCCCGCACAACGGCCCGCCCCGCCGCGCGGTTCCCGTCAGTATCGTGACCACCACGGTCGGTGGCCGGTAGTAGCGTGTCGGGACGTTCGTGCGGCGTGGTACGGGGAGGAACCGGGATGGACGGGATCGCGGAGCGGCTGGCGCGGCTGTGCCCGCAGTCGGACGGGGACGCGCTGCGCGAGCGTGCGGAGCGCTACGGCGTGGGCGAGGCGCTGGAGCGGGTGCGGGCCGCCATCCGTTCGGGCGACCGCGGCGCGTCCCTCACCACGGACCTGGACACGCTGGACGAGGCGTTCGCCCGCCACGGCATCGACGGACTCACCATCGGCGCACGGGTGTTCCAGGAGCTGAGGGGCGGATCGGCTCACCCCGCGGTGACGCTCTGGGGGTGTCCCTCCCCGACCGGCTGCTCCCGCTTCGAGCCGCAGGAGGGGGAGCGGTCCGTCACGGCACCTCGCTGCGGCCTGGCCGGAACGGCCCTGGTCTCCCGCACCTTCCGCCTGTGAGCGTCGTACTGGCGGAACTGGGCAGGCAGTTGGCGGGCCGGTGGGCCGCGCTGCTGCTTCTGCCCGGCGCGTTCTACGTGTGCGCGGCGACGGTCGCCGTTCTGCTCGGACACGGTCACCCCTTCGACCCGGGTCCGTTGACGGCGTGGCTGGACTCGGTGGCGGCGGCTCCTGCCAGCGGACGGTTCGGGACCGTGCTGATCGGAGCGGCCGCGTTCACGGCGGCGGCGGCCGCGGCCGGTCTGTGCGCCTCCGCGGCGGCGCAGTTGGTGGAGCGGGTGTGGTGGGCGTCCGGCGAGGAGCCGGTGCTGCGCGGGCTCACGGCCCGTCGGCGGCGGCGCTGGGACCGGGACGAGGAGGCGGTGGCCGCGGCGCTGCGGGACTTCGCCGCGTCGGGCGGCGGTGCGGACGCCGCGCGGCGGCTGCGGACGGCGATCGTGCGCCGGGACGCCACGAGCCCCGAGCCCGCCGCGCGCCCCACCTGGGTCGGTGACCGGATGCACGCCGTGGACCAGCGGGTGCACTCGGCCTATCACCTCGATCTGTCGGCCGCCTGGCCCCGGCTCTGGCTGCTGATGCCGGACGCAGCGCGCGCGGAGCTGGTCGAGTCGACGTCGGCGTGCGCCGCGGCGGCCCGCCTCGCGGGGTGGGGTGTGCTGTATCTGCCGCTGGCGGCGGTGTGGTGGCCCGCCGCGCTGCTGGCGGCCGGTGTGCTGGTCACCGCGCGGCACCGGGCGCGCGGCGCGGTCGCGGTCCAGGCCGCTCTGGTGGAGGCGGCCGTCGATCTGTACGGGCGTGAGCTGGTGGCGCAGCTGGGGTTCGACTGCGACGGGCCGCTGGGCCGTGCGGCGGGTGCCCGGGCCAGCTCCGTGATGCGCAAGGACCGTACCGACCGCTCACGCCTCGAAGGGTGAGGGGGCGGGCCTCCCTTCGAGGCCGATGGCGGTCGACACCGTCACCTGCGGGCCTGCGGCAAGCCGGACGGAGAAGCCCGGCGCGCGCCGGAACCTCCGTCCGGGCGCGCGGGGATGAGGGACGGGCAGATGGGCCGAGGCGCTCATCAGTCGGTCGTGGCGGACCTGGTCACGCCTGGGCATCAGGCGGCGGTCGACGGTCAGCGAGGGCGGTGCGCTGAGCAACGGCCACTGCTCGTGGTGGACGCACACCCGTACCCTGAGCCGCTGCCCGCCCAGCTCGCGGTCGGCCCGCGCGAGATGCTCGGCCAGCGCCCCGACCGCGTCGGCCACCTGGTCGGCGGGGGCGAGCAGGTCCAGGTTCTCGTCGTACGGCACTTCCAGGTCGTCCGGCCCCACTACACGGCAGGCGATGTCCAGGTCCTCGTCGTGCAGCGTCTCGCCGGGGCGGTGTTCCGTGCGGGCCGTCGCGTGTGTGCCGAGCTCCAGTCGGGCGCCGTGGCGGCTCGCGGTCAGGGCGACCGGGAACAGGCCGGTGTAGCGCAGCAGCCGGGCGCAGCCGAGCAGTACCTCGGCCACCGGGTGTACGTCCGCGTCGACCTGCTCCAGTGCCTCGCGTTCACGCCCGAGGCGGCGCAGGACATGGGCGTAGTCGGTGCGGACGGCGTGGGTGTCGGGCGCGTCGGGGCCGAACGTGGCCTCGCAGGCGGCGAGCAGGGCCGGGTACTCGCGGACGGCGGCCGCCAGGTCGCCCTGGAGGATCCGCACGCCCAGGAAGTTGTTGGCGGCGTTCAGGGTCAGCGGGTGTTCCGGGCCGAGGGTGGCGGCGCGCTGCCGGTGCACGGTCGCCAGCAGGTCGAGGGCCGACTGCCAGTCGCGGCGGTCGCGCAGCACCAGGGCCAGGTTGTTCATGCAGGTGAGGGTGAACAGATGGGTGGGGCCGCGGCTGTGCGCGAAGCCCTCGCACGCGCGTCTGTACTGTGCCTCGGCCTCCGCCAGCCGTCCCGCGCGGTGCAGGGCGCCCGCGAGGTCGTGCCGGGCCGCGGTCGTCTCCAGGGCGAGCGGTCCCTTGTGCGTCTCGAGGCGTGCCACGCGGGCGAGCTGGTCCTGCAACGAGTGTTCCGGCACGGCCGGTTCCTCCTTCGTTCCGGACGGTTCCATTGTGGCGGGCCGGTCCGGCGGTGCCCCACGCGCGCGTGTGGAGGTTCCGTCGAAGGAGGGAAGCGGCCCCGGGGACGGCCGCTGGTGCGGCGTCCCCGGGGCCTGTGACGCCGTGGGTCAGTTGGCGTCGATCAGCTGGTGCGGCGGGACCTGCACGGTGCGGGCGCCCGGCACACCGCCGAGAACCACCTTGCGCAGTGCGGTGTTGTTGTTGAGGTTGGCTTCCTTCAGGCGCTTGGCCGGGTTGGCGATCACCTGGATGTAGTACGTGCCGTTCGGCAGGTCGGTGATGTCGAAGGACTGGCCGGGGCGGTACTGGGTGTAGGTGTCGCCGGAGCCGACGTCCAGGACCTCGCGCACGGACAGGGAGTTCTGCTGGCCGCAGGCGGTCGACAGATCGGTGTTGTACGGGTGCCAGTTGGCGTTCTTCACCGTGTAGTCGACGGCGTCGGTGTTGGCCAGGCAGAAGGCCTCCTTGCCGCTGCGCACCTCCTCGGTGCGGTCCGCGCTGAGCAGGCGGTAGCTGGCGAAGTCGGTGAAGTGCCAGTGCTCGTGCCCGACGCGCGCGTCCCACTCCATGGTGCCGGTGGGCGTGTAGCCGATCTGCTTGCCGCGGGCGTCGTAGAAGTACTGGTAGGCGTCCATCAGGTCGGCGCCGGGCTTGCGGAAGCCGTCCACGACGAGCGGGGCCGGGCCCGCGTTCCAGACGTTGGCGCTGAAGGCGAGGTAGTCCTTGCCGGCTACGTCGCCGTCCTCGCCGTCGGTGATGGCGATGCCCCAGGCGGGCAGCGAACGCAGGTCGGGCTTGGGCGCGTTCGCCGGAACGGCCGCGCGGCCGGTGGGCCGCTTGCTGTTCGGCTTCAGGGCGGGAGCGATGCGCGAGCCGTCGGTGTGGCCGGGGCCGTCGCCGAGGTGGTGGGCGAGGCCGCGCTCCTCCATGGCGTGCGACAGGGCGGGCCGGGTCGGCTCGTCGGCGCCGCGCGGGCCGTAGTGGTGGCCCCCGTGCCCGGCGGCGTGGTGGGCGCCGGACCGCTGGGCGCCGACGCCCTGGCCGCCGCCCTCGTTGCCGGCCGCGCGTACCGTCACCTTGACGGTGGGACGGTCGTCGGGGATGCCGAACATGTCCCGGTACTTCTTCGCCACGCGCACACTGGCCGTGTAGTCGCCCGCCGGGAGGTCGAGCGGCTTGTCGTAGTCGAAGGTGCTGGAGTTGGACGCCCAGCCCTTCTCCACACCCCACACGGAGCCGAGGGTGAACGGGTTGGTGGGGCAGCTCTCCGGGTAGTGCGAGTTGGCCGGGGCGTCCGGGCGGATGCGGCCGGAGGCGTTGTTCGGGCAGTAGGTGCCCTTCGTGGTGGCCGCGACCTCACCGGCCGCGTTCTTGATGGTGACCTCCAGGAAGCCGGGCAGGCCCGAGAAGTCCTTCACGGTGCCCGCGGGCAGCGTCTTCACGCGCGTGCGCGAGCCGTCGCGGAAGACCTGCTGGGCGACGACGGGGTCCTTGTAGGACTTCCGCGTCACCTTGAACTCCAGCGGAGCCTTGTCGACGGTGATGTACGTACCGAGGTCGAGGTAGACCCCGGGTTCCCCCTCCCACCGGTCGATGGTGACGGACTTCGACGCGGCCACCAGCTTGAGCTTCGGCTGGCCGGCCGGGCTCGCCGGTCCGGCACCGGGTGCGGCGCCGGCCCCCACGACGACGACGGTGAGCGCGGCGGCCGCGGCGAGCGACGCGCGCTGGACACGCTTGCGGTGTTGCTGACTGGTCATCGGTTCCTCGTCTGCGAGTGCCATGGTCAGTGGCATCGGACTCGACAGCTCACGGGCCGGCCGGTGTATGCCGGGCGCACCCCACGCGCCCCCACCCGGCCTGCGAACAACCTGTGAGAGAGGAAATGTGTTGCCCTGGTTGCCTGTTGGCGCGGAATTCGGCGCATCGGGTGAGAGAGGGCGCGGGTGTGCGGAAACCGGGGCTCCTCGGGCCGCCGCTCGAGCCCTCCGGTGGCCCGGACACGGCGTGCGTGGGACGGCCGATTCCGGTTGATGCCGATGCGGGGCGACGAGATGAGGGTGATCCGATGGCGGAGGCAATCCGGTTGATGCCGGTGCGGGACCGGGTGTGGAGTGGGGCGCGAGACGGGGCCGCGGACAGTCGGCCGGGAAGGGCGGGTCCGGATGTGCGTCATGGACGCGGCGGCGAGGCAGGCGGGGGTCGACGGCCTCCTGCGGCGGTATCCGCATCTGCGGAGTGTTCCCGGCGGTCAGGGGGCGGGGCCCGGACACCAGGGGGCGACATCGGCCGGTGACGGTATGCCGGACGGCAGCGCGGGCGGGACCCGGCCCACGCATCCCGCCCTGCGCGGCTGCGAGGACGTGCGCTGGGGCGACATCCCGGGGTGCCCGTCGGACGTTCCCGCCGTGCTGCACGGGCTGCTCGACCCCGCCGCCGCGCCGGACGCCGCCAGGGTGCTGAGCAACGTCGTCGTCGAGGGCGTGTTCCGTCTGGGCGAGGCCATGCCGGACGCGCTGCCCTTCGTGCTGCGCCTCGCAGTGGACCCGGGGGCGCCGGAGCGCGCGCAGCTGCTGGACCTCGTGCGGGTGACGGCCGAGCTGTGCCGGCCTGTGGACCCCGGCAACCCGCGCGAGGTGCTGCTGCTCGGCCACGAGGCTGATCGTCCGGAGCGCGCGCGGTGCCGGGCCGTCTTCCGTGAGGAGGCGGCGCTGGTGCGCGCCCTCCTCGACGATCCGACGGCCTGGGAACCGGGCGACGACGAGGACAGGGCGTTCCTGGAGGAGCTCGCGGGCGGTGCCCCGGCGGGGCGGGGCTGAGCGCGGGCATACGTGTCGGCCCGGCCGCGCCGGGTGGGCGCGGCCGGGCCGTGACGCGGTACCGGGTCAGCGGCGCGCGGCCCCCGCGCGCCCGTAACGGCGCTCGAACCGCTCCACGCGGCCGGCGCTGCCCATGATCCGCCGGGTGCCGGTGTAGAACGGGTGGCCGGCCGACGACGTCTCCACGTCGATCACCGCGTAGGTGGTGCCGTCCTCCCATTCGACCGTGTTCGCGGAAGTCGCGGTCGAGCGGGTCAGGAACGCGACGCCCGCCACACGGTCCCGGAAGACGACCGGGCGGGTCTCGGGGTGGATTCCGTGCTTCACGGGATGTGCCTCCTCAAGGCTGTTCAAGGGTTCTCATGGCTGCCCGTCGCGGGTCATGCCTGTTCAGGGCCCGGTCGGGGCTTCGCGGCCCGGCCGGGCCGTCGGTGACCACGGGGTGTCAGCGCACCTCGCGGAACGCGACGTGCCGGCCCGCCACGGGGTCGTACTTGCGCAGGGTCAGCCGGTCGGGGTCGTTGAGACGGTTCTTGCGCGTCACATAGGTGACGCCGGTCCCCGCCGTCGACCGCAGGGTGACGACGGGACGCGTGGTGGCGCGTGCCATGAGGTCCTCCTTCCGCCCACACCGCAAGTCCTTGGCTTGCGCATGTCAGCTATGTGCGGTCCAACACCACCTCCCGCCGAAGCATCCCCGCCGCGACCGCGACCCCGGTCGAACAGCTGAACCATTCAGAAGCGACACAGCTGAATGGCATGAGCCCCATCGGTTGGACTTCACGATCACGCGGGGGCAGGGTGGGGCACGTCCCCGAACTCGACGGGACCCCTCATCGCACCACCCGGAGAGCACCCGATGACCCACATCGCGGACCCCGATCGCTACAACGGCACCATGCGCTACCGCCGCACCGGACGCTCAGGGCTCGACCTCCCCCTGCTGTCGCTCGGCTACTGGCACAACTTCGGCGACGACATGCCCTTCGCGACCCAGCGCGAGATCGCGCTGCGCGCCTTCGACCTCGGCATCACGCACCACGACCTGGCGAACAACTACGGTCCGCCCTACGGCGCCGCCGAGATCAACTTCGGGCGTCTGATGCGGGAGGACCTCAAGCCGTACCGGGACGAGCTGGTGGTCTCCACCAAGGCCGGCTGGGACATGTGGCCGGGCCCGTACGGACAGGGCGGCGGCTCCCGGAAGTACCTGCTGGCCTCGCTCGACCAGTCGCTCGCCCGGACGGGCCTGGACTACGTCGACATCTTCTACTCGCACCGGCTGGACCCCGGCACGCCCCTCGAGGAGACGATGGGCGCGCTCGACACCGCGGTCCGCCAGGGCAAGGCCCTGTACGTGGGCATCTCCTCCTACGACGCCGAGCGCACCCGGGAGGCCGCGCGCATCCTGCGCGAGCTGGGCACCCCGATGCTCATCCACCAGCCGTCGTACAGCATGCTCAACCGCTGGATCGAGACGGACGGGCTGCTGGACGCCGCGCAGGAGGACGGCTTCGGCGTCATCGGCTTCACCGCGCTGGCCCAGGGCATGCTGACCGGCCGCTACCTCGACGGCGTGCCCGAGGACTCGCGGGCCGCGCAGGGCAAGTCCTTCGACTCCGGCTGGCTCACCGACGACATGGTCCGGCGGCTGCGCGCGCTCAACGACATCGCGGCCCGGCGCGGCCAGACCCTCGCCCAGATGGCGCTCGCCTGGGCGCTGCGCGACGAGCGGGTCACCTCCCTCGTGGTCGGCGCCTCGCGCGTGGCGCAGCTCGAGCAGAACGTGGCCGCGCTGGACAACCTCGACTTCAGCGCCGAGGAGCTCGCCGAGATCGACAAGTACGCCACCGACGGCGGCGTCGACCTGTGGCAGGACGCCCGCCTGGGCAACCTCGGCTGACACCCCGCACGCCCGCCTGGGCGACCTGGGCCGACACCCTCGCACGCTCTCCCCCACCGCCGGACGGCCCGCCCCACGCCGTCCGGCGGTGCGCTGCCCCCGCCCGGCCGCCGGGGCACCAGCCGCACGTCACCCCGGGCCGTGCCGAACCCCGCGGTGACGACGAGGCCGTACCCGGCGCTGAAACGAACGAGACGCACATGTCCGGACTGGGCCGGGATCATGGTGTGACTCCGCAGGTGCCGGGCACGACGCACCTCGCGCCCAGCGCCGGAGCACGGTCCGAGATCAAGTCCACATTGGGGTGAATTGAGCGTGCGCATCGGTGAGTTGGCCGAACGAACCGGCCTGAGCAAGGACGCCATCCGGTACTACGAGCGGCTCGGTCTGGTGACCGGGGAGCGACTGCGCAACGGCTACCGGGACTTCCCGGAGGAGGCGGTCACCTGGCTGTACTACGTCCGCACGGCCCAGCTACTGGGATTCTCCCTGGCCGAGATCGGCCGGCACGGCGAGGAACTGCGCGAAGCACCCGACACCGCCGAGGCGCTGTCCGCCCTGTTCGAGGACAAGATACGTGTCATCGACAGCAGGATGGCCGAACTGGCGGCGTTACGGGCCGACTTGAGCGAGAGAGTCGGCACCGACTCCCCTCTGCGGGTGGGGGCGCTCTGAAGCGACCCGGGGGGGGGGGGGGGGGGGGGGGGGGGGGGGGGGGGGGGGGGGGGGGGGGGGGGGGGGGGGGGGGGGGGGGGGGAGGGGGGGGGGGGGAGGG
>NZ_JBVJGZ010000005.1:0-114324 GCF_055587025.1 Streptomyces sp. NPDC048600
GTAAGGCGGAGCACACTGGGCACAGAAACCGCGTTCTCCCTCCCGACAACCGCGGCCGCCCCCCCGGCGGGCGGGCTCGCCCTGCTGATCGCCTCGCGGGCCCTGGCCGGCCTCGCCGCCGCGGCGGCCGGACCGGCGATCTGGGCGCACATCGCCGAGACCGCCCCCGACCGGGTGCGCGGCCGGGCGCTCGCCCTGGGCATGGCCCTGTTCTCCTGCGGCCAGGTCGTCGGCGTCCCGCTCGGCGGACTGCTGGCAGGGGCGGCGGGCTGGCGCTCGGCGTTCCTCGCCCTGGCCGTCGCCACCGCCGCGGCCGTGCCGCTGCTGCTGCGCCAGGTGACCGGACGGCCCGCGCCCGAGGCGGCGGCCCGGAACCAGGGCGCCTTCGGCGCCGTGCTCGCCGCGTGGCGCCATCCCGCCCTGCGCCGCGCGCTCGCCGTCAACACCGCCTTCCACGCCGCCAACCTGGGCGCCTACACGTTCCTCGGCGTGGTGCTCGTCGACCGGTTCGACCTGTCGGTCTCCGCGCTCGGCCTCGTCGGCGTCCTGGTCGGCGCGGGCAGTGTCGCCGGGTCGCTGGCCGGCGGACGGCTGGGCGACCGGGCACGGGCCGCGGGCCACGACCACCTTCCCCTGCTGCCGGTGTGGGGGCTGCTCCTCGCCGTGGGTGTCGCGCTGTCCGCCGTGGGCCCCGGCCTCGTGCTCGCGCTGCTCGGGGTGACCGTCTGGTTCGTGGCGAGCGGCGGGTTCGTCATCGACCAGCAGACCCTCGCCGGTACGGCCGCCCCCGACCTCCGGGCCACCTCCAGCGCGTGGCTGACCTCGACGATGTACGCCGGAACCGGGCTCGGCGCCTGGGCCGTCGGCGCCTTCGACACGGCGGCGACCGGAACGCTCCTGGTCGGGACGGGTCTCGCCCTGGTCTCGGCGCTCGCGGCCCTCGCCGTCGGCACCGGGATGCGACGGGACGCGAAGCGCGGAGACGGCGCGGCCGCCGCCGTGCCGGGCGGGGCGGGGCGGGAGACGGCTCACCCCTGAGACGCTCGGCCGGCGGGCACCCGTGCGGTGGGCTGAACCGGGGAGGCGCCCTACCGGCTCAGCCCGCCGCGCGGGCGTCCGCGTCCGGGTCCACCGCCCGCAGCGGCCGCTCGCACAGTCCGGTCATCCGCTCCCGGTCCTGCTCGGTCGACGGCGTGAAGAGCAGGATGAGCGCGGAGGGGTCGTCCACCGGGTGGAAGGACGACAGCGACAGGGACATCGGGGCCGACCCCGGGGGCCGTACCGTCACCGTGCGGGCCGTCAGCTCCGCCACCGAGTGGCATCCCCACCAGTGGCGGAGTTCCGGTGCGTCCTCCTCCAGCCGGTCGTAGAGCTCACCCGTGCGCCCGTCGGCCAGGGCGGGACCGGCCTGGGCGCGGAAGTGCTGGAAGATGTTCATCGCCAGCGGCTCCCAGTCGAGCAGCACCGTCCGCAGCCGCGGGTCGGCCACCATCAGCCACATCAGATTGCGCCGGTCGCCCGGCACCGACTCGGGGCTGCCCCACAGGGCGCTCCACGCCGTGTTCCAGGCGACCAGATCGAAGTGGCGGTCGAGCAGCACCGCCGGACTGGCGGGCCAGGAGTCGAGGACCGGCCGTACGGTCGCGGCCAGCCCCGCCGGCTCGGCGCCGGACAGCACCGGTTCGTGGTAGCCGGCCAGCCGCATCGCGTGCCGCAGCCCGGCCGCGTCCAGCCTCAGCGCCCTGGCCACCGAGGTCAGCACCTGGCGGCTGGCGGTCACCCTGCCCTGCTCCAGCCAGGTGTACCAGGCGAGCCCGACCCCGGACAGCGAGGCGACCTCCTCGCGGCGCAGACCGGGCGTGCGCCGCCGCGGTGTCGCGGTGAGCCCCACGTCGACGGGCTTCAGCAGTTCGCGGTGGGCGCGCAGGAAGGCTCCCAGCTCCTGGCTGGGGCCGGGGGTGGGAGTGGACATGCTGACGGCTCCTCGCCTTTGTCGGTTCCGCGACGGGCCCGGAGTCCCAACGGGCCTCCGAGCCCCGGGTGTTCAGCCTATGCCTTGCTCATCCGCGCACGCCGAGGCGCCACAGCCGTACCGGCATCGCGCTGACCCGCCCCTGCCGCGACTGCCTCTCCCAGGCGGCCCGGCCGACGGCCGCGAAGAACTCCGCCCGCTGTCCGGGCTCCAGTACGGAGGCGTAGTAGTCGCCGAACGTGGCCGCGTGGAAGTGCTCGTACTGCGCCGCGTCGCGGACGGTGACCACCGCCTCCCGTTCCCACCACTCCTCGACGGTGAAGAACTCGGCCAGCAGAGAAGCGAGTTCGTCGTCCGGACGGGTCCGGGTCGCGATGGGCGGCACCTGGTGGCCGGCCAGCAGGGCCGGTACCGACTCACGGGAGACGCCGAGGGCCGTGAGCGCGTCCCGCACGATGTCGTCCTCGCCGCCGAGCCCGTGCTCGTCCCGCGCCGGGTGATACGTCGTCAGCAGGAAGCTGCCGCCCGGCGCGAGATGGTCCCGCACCCAGGCCAGCACCCGGTGCTCCACCGGGTACAGCCAGTGCAGCACCGACGTCATCGTCACCACGTCGGCCCGGTACGGCAGCGGCTCGGGCGTGGTCAGGTCGGCCTGCCGCAGCGCGACCCGGTCGCCGTACCGGCGCAGCCGTTCGCCCGCCTCGGCTATGCGGTGCTCGGAGCGCTCCAGCCCGACGGCCAGCCGCAGCGAGGGATGACGCTCCAGCGCCTCCTGGAGCAACTGGCCTATCCCGCTGCCGAGATCGACCAGTACACCGGGCTCGCCGGGCACCCGGTCGAGCACCCAGTCGCGGTCGTGCACCTGACGCAGCCGGCTGGCGTCGTCGTAGCCGCCCAGGGTGCGGGCCTGGGCCTCGATGTCGGACAGGGTCACGGCTGCTCCTCCACGGTGGACGACGGGTCGGCGGGACGGCCGGGCCGGGGCGCGGCGATGAACTCCTCCAGCCGCCGCCTCACCTCGCTCTGGTCGTACCGCTTGAACAGGTTGATCCGGTTGCGGGCCAGGTCGCCCCGGTGGACCAGCTCGTAGAGGTGCTGGCGCTGGCCGAAGCCGTCGCCGGTCAGCTCCCAGGCGAGGCGCAGCAGCCGGGACTTGCGCTCGGCGTCGATGCCCCGTCCGCGCATATAGCGGTCGAGCAGGGGGCGCAGCCGGGGGTGCGCGAGATCGTTCTCGGTGGGCTGCATCAGCAGTCCCGAGGCCCCGATCCGGCGCAGCACGTCCACCGCGCCGTCGGCGGCCTCGGCGGACCAGACCCGGCCGGCGGCCGTGTCACCCGGGGCGAGCAGTCCGCTGTCGGTGACGACGGCCCGCGCCTCGGCGGCGTCCAGGAAGAGTTCGGTCAGCTCGGCGTACGAGGCGAGCCGCCCGAGGTCCTCCTGGATGTTGCGGAAGCCGTCGACGCCGATGCTCTCGGCGACCAGGGTCGCGGTGCCCAGCAGGGTGCGCAGCCGTTCCCGGTAGCGGACGTGCCCGATGTACGCCGACCAGGCGTTGATCCGGGCCAGTCCGGTGCGGGCCAGGGCGGCGTCCTTCAGCAGGAAGACCCTGTTCCACGGGACGAGGACGTCGTCGAAGAACAGCATGGCGTCCTGCTCGTCGTAGCGCGCTCCCAACGGGTGGGCGTGGCCCCACGGTTCGGCGCCCAGCGGCTCCCGGCACAGGGTCACCAGGCCGGGCGTGTTCAGCGGCAGCGCGAACCAGGAGACGAACTGCTCACCGCGCCCCTGGGTGAACGAGGCCGACAGATAGACGAGCACCTCGTGGGCGAGGGGAGCGAGCGTGGTGAGCTGTTTGGCGCCGCGTACGACGATGCCCCGGTCGTTCTCGGCCACCACCCGCAGCGCGAGGTCCGGGTCGTCCACCGGGTCGGTGGAGCGGTCGATCTGCGGATCGCCCAGCGCGTGCGAGAGCACGAGGTCGTTGGTCGCGCAGTACCGGTACCAGGCCTCCGCGTTGGCGCCGAAGCCCGGCCGGGACCTGTCCAGTTGATGGCGGAAGTCGTGGACGCCGACGGCGATCGAGGCCATGAACGAGGGGGAACGGCCGTGCTGTCCGAAGGCGTTGGCGTGCCAGAACTCGGCGCTGCGGCGCTGGAGGCGCAGTTCGTCGAGGGTGCGCGGCGGCTGGTAGGCGCGGGCCAGCCGCAGCCCGCTCTCGGGGTCCTTGTAGGTGAGCAGGTCCTGGTGCCCGGGGTCGTGCTGGAGGTCGAGCAGGTCCGCGAGGGTGTCGGCCGCGGGACGGAGGGCGGGGTGGCCGGCCGGGTCCGAGACCCGCCGGCCGTCGAGGTACAGCTCACGGCCGTCGTCGAGCTCCGCCCGGTACCGGTCGCCGGTGAGCAGCCCCCGGGCGGTGGCGGCGGAGGTGTCCAGCAGGGTCATGTACGGGCTCCCGTCGGGGGTGTGGGCGGGCCGGCGAGCGCGTGGTACTCGCCGTGGTGGTAGATCAGCGGCTCTCCGGACACCGCGTCGGCCGCCGCCACCCGGCCGACGAGCATGGTGTGGTCGCCGCCGGGCAGCACGGAGTGCAGCCGGCAGTCGAACCAGGCCAGACAGTCCTCCAGGACCGGCGCGCCGGTGGCCCGGGGGAGCATCGGCGCCGCGGTGAACAGACCGAGGGCCCGTCCGGCGCCCGGTGCCGCGAAGCGGCGGGCGACCGGCTCCTGATGGCGGGCCAGGACGGCCACGGCGTAGCGGCCGTCGGCGCGGACCGCGGCCGTCAGCGGGCTGCGGGCGCTCACCGCGACGCCGACCAGGAGCGGGTCCAGGGAGAGGGTGCACAGGGACGACACCGTCTTGGCGAAGACCTCCTCCCCGTGCCGGGCGGTGAGCAGGGCGACGCCGCTGGTCCAGCGGCGGGCGGCGAGCCGGAAGGCGTCCTGGCCGGCTTCCCCGTGCCGGGGGGACGCGTCGGCTTCCGCCTCGTGGAGCCGGGCGGATGCGCCGGTTCCCGCCTCGCCGCGCCGGAGCGCGTCCGTACGGGGCGCGCTCACCGCAGCCCCACCCGGTAGGCGCGCAGCCATTCGTCGACCTGTACGAGGTGGTCCAGGCCGCCCACCGGATTGGGTGCCGTGCGCGGACCGGGCAGCGGGCGGCCCTCCTTCAGGGCCAGCCGTACGGTCTCCCGGTCGACCAGGTCGAAGACCGGGGCCGCCGGGTCGGCGAGCAGCTCCCGGGCGCGCTCGGTGAGCACCTGGGTGTAGCGCACGGCGGGTGTCGACGGGTAGCCGCTCTTGGGCCGGTCGGCCACCCGGTCCGGCAGCAGATCGCGTACGGCGTCCCGCAGCAGCCCCTTGGGTCTGCCCCCGGGTGCCTTGAGCGCCCAGGGCACGTTCCACGCGTACTCCACGAGCCGGTGGTCGCAGAACGGCACACGCACCTCCAGGCCGACCGACATGCTGACGCGGTCGACGCGTTCCAGCAGCGGCGGCAGCCAGCGGGTCAGCGCGAGATGGAACAGCTCGCGCATCCGCCGGTCGGTGCCGTCCTCGCCGGGCAGCGCGGGCACCTGCGCCAGCGTGGCGCGGTACTGCTCGGCGGTGTACTCCTCGGGCCGCACCACCGCCCGCACCTCGGGACGCAGCAGCGCGGCCGGGGTCGTACGGCCGTGCAGCCAGGGGAAGGTGTCCGCGGCGCGGGCGGCCGGGTCGTGGAAGTAGGGGTAGCCGCCGAAGACCTCGTCGGCGGCCTCCCCGGACAGCGCGACCGTCGAACGCCGGCGCACCTCACGGAACAGCAGATGCAGCGAGGCGTCCATCTCGCCCCAGCCCGGCCGGTCCCGGGCGCGCAGCACGGCCGCGCGGGCGTCGAGGAGGTCGTCGTCGGGGACGACGACGGTGGTGTGCAGGGTGCCGATGTGCTCGGCGGCCGCCTGAACGAAGGGGGCGTCGGCGCCGGTGCGCCAGTCGTCGGGCGCCCGGTCGGCGCTGCCGGGGAAGTCCACCGAGAAACTGCTGACCTTGCCCTGCCCGGCCCGCTCCCGGGCCAGTGCCGCCAGCGCCGTGATCGCGCTGGAGTCGACGCCCCCGGACAGCAGGGTGCACAGCGGCACGTCGCTCATCAGCTGGCGCTCCACGGCGTCGGCGAGCAGCTCGCGCACGGTCCGCCGGGTCGTGGCCGGGTCGTCGGTGTGCGGGCGGGAGACCGGCTGCCAGTACCGGGTCTCCCGGGTCACGGACCGCCGTACCCGCACCAGATGGCCGGGACGCACCTCGCGCAGGCCCCGGAACAGGCCGTGCCCGGCGGTGGGCGCGGCGGGCAGCGCGAACAGTTCGGCGATGCCCTCGGCGTCCAGTTCGGCGCGGAACGCGGGATGGGCGAGCACCGCCTTCGGCTCCGAGCCGAAGAGGACGCCGGTGGCGTGGGCGTGCCAGTACAGCGGCTTGATGCCCAAGTGGTCGCGGACCAGGAGCAGTTCCTCGGCCCGTCCGTCCCAGAGCGCGTAGGCGAAGATGCCGTTGAAACGGCGCGGGGCCTCGGCGCCCCACTGGAGATGGGAGCGGAGCACGACCTCCGTGTCGGAGCGGGTGCGGAAGGTGTGGCCGAGGGACTCCAGTTCACGTCGGAGGTCGGTGTGGTTGTACAGCTCGCCGTTGTACGAGAGCACCGTCCCGTCCGCCTCCAGCGGCTGGGCGCCGCCGTCGAGGTCGATGACGGACAGCCGGCGGTGGCCGAGTGCCGCGTGCCGGGTGAGCCGGATGCCGGCGGAGTCGGGGCCGCGGCAGGCGAGGGTCTCGGTCATCGCCTCGACGGTGGTGCCCCGGGTCCGCAGGTCGGCCGCCCAGTCGAGCCATCCGGTGACGCCGCACATCACAGCTCCCCGGGAAGACCGGCGGAGCGGTCCTGGTCGGTGGCGGTGCCCGCGCCGGTGGACGCCTCCCAGCGGCAGCCGTGTCCGGTGGGCCCGGTGCGCAGACTGTGCGACGGCTCGAACCCCTTGGCGCGGATGTTCGCGGACAGGGCCCTGACGCAGTACGTGCAGGGCGAGGCGAGGGTGATGCGGACACCGGAACGCCGGGCCTTCTCGCGGTAGTCCCAGATCGCGCAGTGGGTGATGGTCAGCGCCGCCCGGTCGGCCTCATCGGTGCCGGTGCCGGTGCCGGTGCCCGTGCTGGTGTCGTCGTCGAACTCGTAGTCCGATCCGTACAGTTCGGCCTGGCGGGCGATGCGGTGGACGGGGTCGGCGGCGCCCCGGCCGCGGTCGGGTTCCACCTCGCGGTGCACCTCGCCGATGGCCGACGCCCAGGCGGCCAGGGCCTGTTCGCCGAAGCGGGTGACGAGGAAGCGTTCCATCAGGGCCTGGCCGCGGAAGAAGACCCGCTGCCAGTCCGTGGAGGTGCCGGCCTCGGCGTCCGGCAGGTCGGCGAAGATCTCCGACTGGAGCGCGAACCAGTCCACGAGGTGCGTGTTGTTGTTGCGGGCGGCCAGCAGCCGGGTGAGCCCGGACTCCGCCTCGTGCAGCCGCTGTCTCCACAGGGTCGAGCGTTCGGCGTCCGGCATGCCGCGGTAGGTGTTGCGCAGGCGTTCGGGCTGCCGCTCGGCCTGCGGCCCGGGTGCGCCGGGGGTGCGCGGGCCGTCCAGTACGGCGGTGGCGGGACGGCCGGTCTCCCGGGCGCCGACGCCGTCGTCCGCGGTGGTCGCCGGAGCCCCGTCGGAACCGTCGCGCGCGATGCCTGCTGCGGGCGCATCGCTCATGTCGGGTCTCCTTCGCGGTGGGGGGCGGACCGGTGGGGTCCTGGTGTGCCGCAACGCTATGAAGCGGGCCGGCCGGCTCAGAAGCCCCGAAAGGCGGCACCGACGGCGACCATCGGTGCCCGGGAACTGCTCCGAAGGTCGCCCTCGGTGGCCGCCGCTCCCCGGACACACCGACGGCCGCAACTCCCCGGACACGCCGACGGGCGGGCACCTTCGCGGTGCCCGCCCGTGACGTCCGGCGGCTCAGCCCGCCAGACCGTGGCGGTGCGCGTACAGCGCCGCCCGCAGCCGGTCCGACTGGCCCGTCTTGCGCATCGCGTTGGTGAGGTGCTTCTTCACCGTGGCCTCGGCCAGGGCCAGTTCACGCCCGATCTCGGCGTTGCTCAGCCCGCGGGCGAGCTGCGCGAGGACCTGGCGTTCGCGGTCGGTGAGCCCGCAGTGCTGGGGCAGGGGCTCGGCGGCCTCCCCGGCCAGGTTCGCCGCCTGGACGCGGGCCGGCGGGGGAGCGGGCAGGAACACCGAACCTCCGGCACCGGCCACGGCCACCGCCCGGATGATCCGGTCCTCGGGCAGGTCGAGCGGGAAACAGCCGCTCGCGCCCGCCAGCAGCATGCGGCTCGCCTCGGCGGTGCTCTCCGCCCGGCGCAGCAGCAGCACCCGTGCCTGGGGCGCGGCGTCGGCGGCCCGCAGCCGGGCGACCAGCGCCAGGTCCTCCGCGAGCGTCCCGCCCCGGCCGAGCAGCACCACGTCGGGCCGGACCCGGCGCAGCGCGTCGGGCAGCCGCAGCGGGTCCGCGGAGCTGCCGACGACCGCGAGGCCCGGGTCGGCGTTCAGGACACTGCGCAGCCCGGCACTGGCCACCGGATGGCGCTCGGCGAGGAACACCCGCACGACGGACGCCTGGCGGTGGGCCCGCGGCCCGGCGCAGGCGGCGTGACCGCAGTCGCAGACGGCCACCGGCGGCCGCGCGGCGGTCCGTTCCTCCGCGTCGGCCAGGAACTGGTGCCCGGCGATCAGGTCCAGTGGGTTGTCGATCTCGGCGTGCAGCGCTCGCGGAGCGCCGGACGCGGGCGCGACGGTCAGCGCGGTCACGACGGACTCCCGTGCGGGGCGGACGGACTCCCGTGCGAGACAAGGGAGATGGCGTCAAAAGGGCGGTACGGCTTCATGTGTGTCCCCTCGGCGGTGGCGGATCGGCCTGGAGCAGGGAGAGGGGCGCGCGGACGGACGGAGCCGTCGGGTCAGCGCCCGGCACACGGACGACAGGACTCGTCGAAGCACCTGCGGTGCCACGAGCCGCCGATACCGACCAGGGTGAAGTCGGTTCGCCGTTTGACCATGCGAGCAGCGTAATTCGGCCGTTCGACGGGGGTCAACCAGGACCGGACCACACGCGTATGAGGGAACCGTGTATTCCGTACGACCGGTCCTATGACCACCGGTATCGGCATCAACGCCTGGCTGGTTCCCGCCCTCGCGCTCCCCGCACTCTTCTGGCGAACCGCACCCGCCAGGAAGGAACCGAGCGCATGGCCGCCCACTCCCGCGGGACCGACGGATGAGGCGGTACCTGTTGCGGCGACTGCTGCTGGCCGTGCCCACCCTCCTCGGTGTCACCGTCGTCGTCTTCGCCGCCGTCGCCCTCGTCCCCGGCGACCCCGTGCTCGCCCTGCTCGGCCCCGGCGCCTCCGAGGAGGCCAGGCAGCGGCTCACCGAACGCCTCGGGCTGGGCGAACCCCTGCCGGTCCGCTACGTCCACTGGCTCGGGCACGCGCTCCAGGGCGACCTCGGTGTCTCGGTCTCCGCCCAACGCCCGGTCGGCGAAATGCTGTTGCCCGCCCTGGGCCAGACCCTCCTGCTGGCCGGCGCCGCGTTCCTGCTGGTGCTCACCGGCGGCACCCTGCTGGGCGCGCTCGGCGCGGGCCGCCCCGACGGGCCGGCCGCCAGGGTGGCCAGGGCGCTGGGCACCCTCGCCGTGTCGGCGCCGCAGTACGCCGTGGCGCTGCTGCTGATCGCCGTGTTCGCGGTGGGGCTGCGCTGGTTCCCGGCCGGCGGCACCCACGACCTGTTCACCGGCGGCGGCGCGGCCGACCAGCTGCACCACCTCGTGCTGCCCGCCGTGGCGGCGGCGCTCGTGCCGCTCGGCCTGACCGCCCGGGTCTTCGGCGCCGCCCTCGGCTCCGTCCTCCAGTCCGACCTGGCCGACGGGCTGCGCGCCCGAGGCCTGCGCCGCCCGGCCGTGCTCCGGCACTGCGTGCACAACGCGGCCCCCGCCCTGCTCACCATCGGCGGACTCCAACTGGCCTATCTGCTGGAGGGCGTGGTCTTCGTCGAGACCCTGTTCGCCCGGCCGGGCCTGGGCCGGTTGCTCTACGACGCCCTCACCGCGCGCGACCTGCCCCTGATCCAGGCGGGCGTGCTGCTGGTCGCCGTCGCCTTCGTCGGCGTCAACATCCTCGTCGACACCGCGCACGTGCTGATCGACCCCCGGCTGCGAGGTGCGCTGTGAGCAGACGCCCGCCCCTCTCCGCCTGCCTCGCGGCCACCCTGCTCCTGCTGGCCGTCGCCGGTCCGCTGCTGGCACCCGGCGACCCGGACGCGGGCGACCTGCGCGAGCGGCTGCTGCCACCGGGCAGTCCGGGCCATCTCCTGGGCACCGACACCCAGGGCCGGGACGTCCTCAGCCGCCTCCTGGTCGCTGCGGGCCCCTCGCTGCTCGGCGGTCTCCTCCCGGTGGCCGTCGCCACCGTCGCCGGCGGCCTGCTCGGCATCGCCGCGGGCCTCGGCGGCCGCCGCACCGAACACGCCCTGCTGCGCACCCTCGACGTGCTCTACGCCTTCCCCGGCGTCCTGCTGGCGATCACCGTCGCCACCGTGATGGAGCCGGGCCTCACCGCCACGGTCGTCTCGCTATCGGTCGTGCTCACCCCGGCGGTCACCCGGGTCGCCTTCACCGAGGTGCGGCGCATCCGCGGCGCCGAGTACCTGGTGGCCGCCCGGGTCAGCGGGGCGGGTGCCTGGACCGTCGCCGTGCGCCAGGTCGCCCCGGTCGTCACCCCCGTCCTGCTCGTCTACTCCTCCTCCCTGATCGGGCTCGCCATCGTCTACGCCGCCGGGCTGTCCTTCCTCGGCCTGGGCGTGCCGCCGCCCGCCGCCGAATGGGGCGCCATGCTCGACGAACTGCGGCCCAGCCTGCTCACCCGCCCCGAGGTCGCCGTGCTGCCCGCCCTGACCGTCCTCGCCGTCTCCGTCGTCTTCAACGCCCTCGGCGAGGCCCTGCGCCGCCGTACCGGGGCCGGGCGCGGGCCGCTCACGGAGGCCGGCCGATGAGCGCGCCCGAACGGCTGGAGGTGGCGGACCTGACGGTCACCCACGGCGGTGCACGCACCGTGGACGGAGTGTCCCTGACCGTGCTCCCCGGCGAGGTGCTGGTCCTGCTGGGGGAGTCCGGCAGCGGCAAGTCCACCCTCGCCCGCACGATTCTCGGCCTGCCCGGCCCCACCGCCCGGGTCGGCGGCAGCGTCCGGCTGTCCGGCACCGAACTGCGCACCCTGGACGAGCGCGCCCTCAGCGACATCCGCGGCCGACGCATCGGCTACGTCCCCCAGGACCCGGACGCCGTGCTCGATCCGCTGCGCCGGATCGGCTCCCAGCTCGTCGAGGTGCTGCTGCGCCACCAGGTGGCGACCGGCCGTCGCGCGGCCCGTGAGGCCGTCCCGGAACTCCTGGCCGCGGTGGGCCTCGACGACCCGGACCGGGCGGCCCGCAGCCACCCTCACGAACTCTCCGGCGGCCGGCGCCAGCGCGCCGTCATCGCCCTGGCCCTGGCCTGCTCGCCCGGGCTGCTGATCGCCGACGAGCCGACCACGGCGCTCGACGCCCTGGTCCGCGGCCGCGTCCTGGACCTGCTCGCCTCCCGTGGCGCCTCCGTGCTCCTGGTCACCCACGACATCGGCGTCGCCCGCCGGATCGGGCACCGGGCGGCCGTGCTGCGAGCGGGACGGATCGTGGAGTCCGGCCCGGTCGCCAAGCTCCTCACCGAACCCGAACACCCCTACGCCGCCGCACTGGTGGCGGCGCAGCCGGGAGGCGCCCGATGAGCCGCCGTACGGTCACCGAGGCGGTGGACATCGCGAACACCGAGGCCGGGGGACACCATCTCCTCCGCCTCGACCGGGTCTCCAAGAGCTACCCGCGCGGTCCCCTCGCCGTCGACGGCGTCTCGCTCCGGGTGGCGCGCGGGGAGACCGTCGGGCTGGTCGGCGAGTCCGGGTCCGGCAAGTCCACGCTGGGGCGGCTGGCCCTCGGACTGCTCGCACCCGACGCGGGAACCGTCCGCTTCGACGGGCACGACCCCCACAGGCTGCGCGGCGCCACCGGCCGGCGCGTCCGGTCCCGGCTCCAGTTCGTGCCCCAGCAGCCGAGCGGCTCGCTGAACCCGGCGCTGCGGGCGGGCGAGGCGGTCGAGTTCGCCCTGCGCGTGCACGGCACACCCCGCGAGGAACGGCCGGACCGCGTCGCCGAACTGTTCCGAAAGGTCGGCCTGGACCCGGCCCTCGCCCGGCGCCGCCCGCGCGAGCTCTCCGGCGGACAGGCCCAGCGCGTCGCCGTCGCACGGGCCCTGGCGACCGGACCCGACCTGATCGTCTGCGACGAACCGACCTCGGCCCTGGACACCACCGTCCAGGCCCAGGTCCTCGCCCTCCTCACCGACCTCCAGCAACACCTCGGCCTCGCCTACCTGTTCATCTCCCACGACCTGGCCGTCGTACGTCAGCTGTCGCACCGGGTCGTGGTGCTGCGCGCGGGACGGGTGGTGGAGGAGGGACCGGCCGAAGCCCTGTGGTCCGCGCCCCGCCACCCCTACACCCGCGCCCTGCTCGCCGCCGACGGCGGTGTCCCCGAGCCCCCCACACCGAACCGGCCCGGTGATCCGGAGCCGGCCGGTGAGCCGTCCGCCCCTTGCACATCGTCCGCCCCTCGAGCCACACCGTCCGCCCCTTGAGTCACGACGAGGAACCCATGACGCACCACCACCATCCGTCCGTCTCCCGCCGCCGCGCAGGTCTGGCCGCCGTCCTCCTGCTGAGTCTCGCCGTGTCCGGCTGCGGCACCGGCACCGCCGCCGACGACACCCCCGGCGGCGGCAGGTCCGGCGGCACCCTCGTCATCGGCGCGACGGGCAAGCTCCCCAACCCCGACACGGTGATCGGCGGCGCCGGCTTCGAGGGCAAACGCCTGGTGAGCTTCCAGATCTACGAGGGACTCACCCGCTACGACCTGTCCCGGGGCGACGGCCCCTCCGAGATCACCGGCGCCCTGGCCACCTCCTGGAAGGTCGCCGACGACCGCAGAACCTGGACGTTCACCCTGCGCAAGGGCGTGAAGTTCCAGGACGGCACACGGTTCGACGCCGACGCCGTGCTGTTCAACCTCGACCGCTACCTGGACAAGGACAGCCCGCAGTACACCGACGCCCTCGGCGCGGCCGCGAGCGAGTACGCCGGGGACATCACCTCGTACTCCAAGCTCGGCGAGGACAAGGTCCGCCTCGTCACCAGGACGCCCAACGGGCACTTCCCGCAGGACCTCGCCCACGTCCTGATCGCCAGCCCCACCGCCGTGCGTAAGGCGGGGACCGAGAAGTTCTCCGAACACCCGGTCGGCACGGGCCCGTTCCGCTTCGTGCGTCAGCAGACGGGCGAGCAGATCGAGCTGGCCCGCTTCGACGGCTACTGGCGCGGTGCCCCCAGGCTGGACAGGCTGGTCGTGAAGGCGCTGCCCGACGCGGCCGCCCGTACCGCCGCCCTGCGCTCCGGCGAGGTCAACTGGATCGAGTACCCGAACCCCGACGACATCCCGGGTCTGAAGGGCGACGGCGCGAAGGTCGTCACCAACAGCTACGACCACCTCTGGTACTGGATCCTCGACACCGCCGCGAAACCCTGGGACGACCCGCGGGTGCGCCGGGCCGCCAACCACGCGATCGACCGCGAGGCCATCGCCGAGAACCTGCTGCACGGCACCGCCGACCCCGCCCACCAGGCCGCCCCGCGCGGCACGTTCGCCTACGACAAGTCGCAGGACGTCTACACCCACGATCCCGCGAAGGCCCGGCGGCTGCTCGCCGAGGCCGGCTACCCGAAGGGCTTCAGCACCTCCGTCACCGTGCCCACCGGCGGCTCCGGGAACCTCGTCCCGGTGCCCATCGCCGAGGCCGTGCAGCGCGACCTCGCCGCCGTCGGCATCAAGGCCGAGATCCGCACCACCGACTGGTCCACACTGATCGGCGCCGAGGCCGAGGGCGAGGTCGCCCGCGGCTCGCAGGCCATCGCCCAGTCCACCACGCTGTTCCAGTCCGAGGCGCTGCTGCCGCTGTTCATCGGCACCGGCAGCCCCTTCTGGACCGGCCACTACAGCAACCCCCGGGTCGACAAGCTGCTGGCCTCCGCCGGTGCCGAGGCCGACCGAGCGGCCCGCGAGGCCGACTACACACGGGCGCTGAGGCTCGTCACCGAGGACGCGCCCTGGCTGTTCGTCGTCAACGACCGCAATCCGAGGGCGCTCTCGCCGAAGGTGCGCGGCTTCGTGCAGCCTCAGTCCTGGTTCATCGACCTCACGACCGTACGGGTGGACTCATGACTCTCTCCCACGCCCCGGCGACCGACCCGCCCCCGAAGTGGGGCGTCACCCTGCCGCTGCCCGGACTGACCATCGACCGCCACCGCTTCCTCGTCGAACGGCTCCCCGACCTCGGCTACACGGACGTGTGGAGCGCCGAGGGCGGCGGCACGGACGCCTTCACCCCGCTCGCCGCCGTCGCCGCCTGGTCGTCCTCGCTGCGCATCGGCACCGGCATCGTCCCGGTGCACACCCGCGGCCCGGCCGTGCTCGCCCAGACGGCCGCCACCCTCGCCCAACTCGCCCCGGGCCGCTTCCTGTTCGGCCTCGGCGCCTCGGTGCCCGCGCATGTCACCGACATCAACGGCATCCCGTTCGACGAGCCCTTCAAACGCACCCGGGACGTGCTGCGGTTCGTCACCCGGGCCCTGCGCGGGGAGTACGTCGCCGGGGACTTCGACACCTTCTCCATCAGCGGCTACCGGCTGCCGCACCCGCCCGCCGACCCCGTCAAGGTGATCCTCGGCGCCCTGCGCCCCGGCATGCTGCGCCTCGGTTTCACGGAGGGTGACGGGGCGATCACCAACCTGCTGTTCCCCGAGGACGTGCCGAAGATCCTCGACGCCGTCGGGCCGCAGCCGCCGGGCAAGGAACTCGTCGTCAAGGTGTTCGTCTGCCCCACCGAGGACACCGACTACGCCCACCGCGCCACCCGGCCCTTCCTCGCCTGGATCCTCAACCGCGAGCCCTACCGCAAGTTCCACGCATGGCTGGGCCACGGCGAACTGCTGCGCGAGTCGCACGAACGGTGGGCGGAGGGCGACACCGACGGCGCGCAGAAGGCGCTGCCCGACGAGGTGGTGGACGGCCTGTTCATCAGCGGCTCGCCCGAGGAGTGCCGCGAACGCATCCTGCGCTACCACCGGCCGGGCGTGACCACCATCCAGCTGTACGTGTCCCTGCCCCCCGAGGTCTTCGTCAGCCGGGCCAGGGTCCTGGACACCCTGACCCGGCTCGGTCCGGCCGCCGCGCGCTGACCGTCCCGGACGTGACAGCCCGGCCCGGCCACCGCCCACCGACCCCGTCCCCGAAAGGCACCCCCGTGGAGCTCGACATACGCGGCGGAGTCCGCGCGGCGCCCGTGCCGGGCACCACCCCCGAGGAGCGCCAGGCCCTGCGCTTCGCCCCCGACCCGCGCGAGCGCGACGCCGACCCGGAGTTCGTGGCGCGCAGTGCCCGGGAGAACGAGGAGGACGGACTGGACAGCGCGCTCGTCGTGCAGTCCAGCTCCTGGCCGGACCCCTGGCTGGTGGCCTCCTGGACGCTGGCGGCCACCAGCAGGCTGCGGGTGGCGGTGGCCCACCGGGCCGGCACCACCGCGCCGACCGTGGCCGCCCGCTCCCTGGCCACCCTGGACCGCCTCTCCGGCGGGCGGGCCGCCGCGCATGTCATCGTCGGCTCCAGCGACGCCGACGTGGCCCGCGACGGCGACACCCTCGGCAAGACGGACCGCTACCGCAGAGCGGGGGAGTACCTCGAGGTCTTCCGGCGTTCCCTGACGGAACGCCAGGACTTCGACCACGAGGGCGAGTTCTACACGGTGCGCGGCGCACGCGCGGGGCTGCTGCCCCGGCCCCGCGCCGAGCTGCTCTCCTTCGGCGGCTCCTCACCGCAGGGCGTGGCGCTCGCCGGCCGCTTCGCGGACGTGTACGCGGTGCCGCCGCTGCCCCTGACCGCCACCCGGCGGCACATCGCCCGCGCCCACGCGGCCGCCGCGGAGCACGGCCGGACCCTGCGGATCTGGCGCCATGTCACCGTCGTCACCGCCCCCACCGACGAGGCCGCCGAGCAGCGGGCCCGCCGCATCCGCGCGGACGCGGTCCGGCTGGCCTCCGGCCCGGACGCGGACCGCTGGCTGGACGCCGTACAGCTCGACCGGGACCGCGAACGCGGCCGCTCCGACGGCCGTGACCAGCTGTCCGCCTATGTCGCCCGCTCGCTGGCCGGCGCGTTCGTCGGCTCACCCGGCACGGTCGCCGCCCGCATCGGCTGGCTGCGCGCGGCCGGGGTCGGCATCGTCCAGCTCGACATGCCGCTGGAGACCGACCAGGACCGGGAACTGCGGCGCGCGCTCGTCGCCGCACTCCGCTCCGCCTACCTCCCGTCCCGGGACCGCCGCGCGGCCCACGCCCGTCGCGGCTGGTGAACCCGGGCACCGGACCGTGCTGTTGACCCCGCCCGCCTGACGGACGCCCCCTTGACACCGCCGCGAGCCGGCCCGAGAGTCCAGGGAGGAGAACCTCGAGAACGGGCGGAGAAACCATGGGGCGCCTCGGGCCGGTCACCGCAGAGGTGACTCGTGTGTCCCCGCGCTCGCCGCTGCTGACCTCCCGCCGCCACATCGATCTGCAGCGCGTCTGCAGCGCCATGGCCGCCCGCGGCTGAGGCCGCTCCGTCGTACCGCCGCGCGTCCGCGGCGCCCGACGCCCAGGGCTGACCCCGCACCCCCGCCTTCGCACCCCTCACTGTCACGCGCGCCGTCGGCGCCGCCTTCGGCGTGCCGGGTCCGACACCACCGTCGCCGTGCGTACGTCCACGCCTTCACCCGGGGAGAACCATGTCCGTCGCACCTCTCGCCGCCCGCCCCGCGCCCTCGCTGCGCGGCCGTATCGGCCGTGACGCCCGCAGCGGCCACTACGCCGTGCCCGGCCGCTACCGCCTGTACCTGTCGAACGCGTGTCCCGACGGCCTGCGCCTCGCCGTCACCCACGCCCTGCTCGGCCTCGACGACATCTGCCCCGTCACCCACCTGCCCGCCGTCCCGGACCTGCCCGACGGCGGCCACTCGGCACTGCTCCCGCACTACGAGGCCAGCGCCCACCGCCACACCGGTCCGGCCGCCGCGCCCGTCCTCGGCGACGACTGGTCCGGCCGTGTCGTCAGCGTGCACGCCCAGGACATCATGCGCGACCTCGCCCTGTGCTTCGGCGAGAGCGGCCCCGCTCTCTACCCGTGCGGGACGGAGAGGGAGTTCGAGGCCGTACGGCGGCTGTGCGCGCGAGGCGTCGAGGACGCCGCCCAGCGGGCCGGGACGGTCGGCGCGGACCCGGCCGAACGTGCCGCGGCCCTGGAGGAGTTGCTGGCGGCGCTGGGGGAGCTGGAACGACTGGTGAGCGCCGAGGGAGATGTGGCGACTCGTCAGATCAACGCCGTGGACATCGAGTTGTGGGTCACTCTGGTGCAGCTCGACACCGTGCACCTCCATCACCTGGACGCCGCCGCCGTGCAGCGCATCGCCGGGCACCGGACCCTGTGGGCCTATGCGCGCGGACTGGCCGTCCACCCCGCCTTCGGGCGCCAGTTGGACCTCGACGGCATCGCCCGCCGCCACCGAGCCCACTGTCAGGGCCTGGAGGCCGCCGGAGCGGCCGTCGGCATTCTCGACTGGGCGGCGCACGCGGAGGCGGCCGGCCGCAGCTGAGAGTCCGCCCGGTGGACCGGCGTCGACATGGGCCAGGGCCGCTGTGGACGCAGCTTCCAGGACGGTGGACACGCGAAAGCCCCGCACCTCCCTCGTGGTGCGGGGTTTCCGCGCGCGGCCGGGGCCCGTCCCCCTCCCCCGAAGGAGACGGGCCCCGGCCGCTCCCCCGGTGCCGGACTGTGTGGTCCTGCTTCCGTGCGGAGCGGCGTCGTACGGTTGCCGCGGCCGTGCTGTCACCAGCACATGACCGCTGTCTCACCCGGCCCCCAGCCGGAGTACAGGCGCACGCGGACGACGTAGCGGCGGCCCTTGACGAGCCGGGCCCCGATCCGGGCGTTGCGCGAGGTGCCGCCGTCGTCGTCGGCGGCGAGATAGCGGGGTTCGCCGTCGCGCTCCTCGAAGAGCACCACGACGGTGTCGCAGTCGCCGAACGCGGCGACGGTGTACTCGCGCGTCTCGGCGGGTTCGAGCGTGAAATCGGCCTGCTCGCCGGGCCCGAGCCTGAGCGGGGCCGACCGGAACGGCACCAGGGCCGGATGCGCCGCGAGCGGCGGATACCAGCGGAGCGCGAACTCCTTGTCCGCGGGAGACAGAGTCCCCGGCGGGTTCAGACCGCCGCGGAACTCCTCCGGCTCCAGGATCAGCCCCGGCGGGAACGCGAATTCCATGACCGACTGCGGGTCCCAGACCGAGCCGTTGACCTCGGCCGGACTCAGCTTGCGCAGGATGTTGTCCCGGGTGGTCTCCCGGCTCCAGTGGTGCGGCGGGCCCGCCAGCTCGGCACAGACGGCCTCGTCGTCCCAGTGGATCGCGGCGTACGGGTTCTGGTGCTCGTGCTGCATGCCCAGCGCGTGCCCGATCTCGTGCAGCGCCGTGCCGTGCCCGCCGGTCGCGGTCAGGTCCCAGCCGAAGTTCATGGTGCGGTCGTTGATGCCGGTGCGCAGGGCGTCCTTGCCGATCGCCGACCAGGAGCCGTCGCCGAGCTGGAACCCGATGCGCAGCTCGGCCTCCGAACGGTCGGTGACCTCCACGAAGCCCAACCCGATACCGAGGTCGTGCCACGCGCCGAAACCGGCGCGCACCACGTCCCGTTGCCGCTCGGAGCCGACCCAGGACACCCGCCGGGTCTCGCCCGACCCGGGAACGGGGATCACGGACCCGTCGGCCTCGCCGTCGAAGAAGCAGTAGTGCAGGACCGTGCCGTTCACCCACATCCGCCGGCCGCCCACGAGCGCGCCCAGCCGCTCGGCCGCCAGCCCCGCGGTGAAGGCGGGGGCCGGTGCCTGCGTGAGCGAGCAGTAGCGTCCGGTCATGCGAGAAGCCTGCCGCCGCGCCGCGGGCTCGCGCCTGAGTCGGGGTCTACTCAAGTCCGCCTGTATCAGAAGTGAGTACGCGGACTCCTCTTGTCGTGACGAGTTTCGAGACGGCCTTCGAGAACGTGACGCCCTTCGGGACGCAGGCGCCCGGTGCGGCGGGTACGCCGAGCCGCGCGGGAACATCCGGCGGGGCCGGATCGCCGACCGAGTCCGCCGGACCCTTCGAACGCGACGCCAGGACCCTCGACATGCCCTGGCCGTTCACCGGCCGGGAGGAGGAAGTCGAGCTGGTCCGCCGTTCGTCGACGGCCGCGCGCCCTGGCATCGTCGTCACCGGCCCGGCCGGCTGCGGCAAGTCCCGGCTGGTGGAGGAGGCGCTGCGGGGCACCGACCGCGTCCGGGCCGGGGGCACGCCGGACACCCGTGACACGCCCTTCGCCGCGTTCGCCCACCTGCTCCCGGAGGCCGTCACCCTGCACCGCGCCGTGCGCCTGCTCTCCGGGGTCCGGCTGCTGGTCGTCGACGACGCCCACCTCCTCGACGACGCCTCCGCCGCGCTCGTCCACCAGCTCGCGGTGCACGCCCGCACCCGGCTCGTCGTGGTCGCCACCGACCACGCGCCCGCCCCCGACGCCGTACGGCGGCTGTGGACGGGCGATCTGCTGCCCCGCCTTGCCCTCGGCCCCCTGCCCCACGACGAGACCGCCGAGCTCCTCACGGCCGGTGCGGGCGGCCCCGTGGAGCCCCTCACCGCGCGCCGGCTGCACCGCCTGTGCGGGGGCGACCTGCGGCTGCTGCGGGACCTGGTGGGCGCTGTCCGCGCGAGGGGCCTGCTCACCTCGGATCCGGCCACCGGCGAACGCGCCTGGCGCGGCCCGCTGCCGCTGACCGCCGCCGTCCGGGAGCGGGCCGCCGCCGTCCTGGGCCGCGCCGAGCCCGCCGAGCGCGAGACGCTCGACCGCCTCGCCTTCGCCGAACCCCTGCCGCTGGACTCCGACGCCTGTGACCTGGACGTCCTCGAACGGCTCGAGGCCGACGGCCTGATCGAGGTCACCGACCCCGCCCGGGGCGGCTACGCCGTCCGCCTCGCCCACCCCCTGCACGGCCCGGCCCTGCGCGCCGCCGCCGGACGGCTGCGCGCAGGGCGGCTCGCCCGTGCCCCCGAGGAGATCGGCCTCGCCCTGAAGACCGAGGCCGCCGCGCTGGAGCACCGCGTCGAGCGGGCCGACGTACGCGACACGCCGACACCGGCGGGGGAGTGGCTGACCGAGTCGGGCGAGCCGGTGCCCGCCGCCTACGCCGCCGTACGCGCCCGCTACTGCCGGCTGCGGGGAGAACTGCGCGACGCCGCCGCCTGGGCCCGTCAGGGGCTGCGGCACACACCCGGCGACGAGACCTGCCACCTCGAACTCGCCCTGAGCGAAGCCCAGTCGGGCATCGTGGGCGAGGGCGACGAGCTCCGGGACGGTGACGGTGGCAGGGGCGAGGGCGAGGGCGGTGGAGGCGGCGGTGGCGCCGCCGCCTGGCGCGCCGCCGCCCGGGGTGACCTGGACGCCGCCCTCGAAGCCCTCCGAGCCCTCGGCGGCGAACGGCCCTACGACGCCGTACGTCTCGGCGCGCCCGAGCTCGCCGCCGAACTGCCCTGCTCCGCACAGGTGTTCCGGGACCACGCCGAAGCGCTCTCCCGCGCCGACGGCCCCGCGCTGGACGGGGCGGCCGAGGCCCTGAGGGAGCGCGGCTTCCTGCTGTTCGCGGCGGAGGCGCACGCCCAGGCCGTGCGGGCGCACCGCGACCCGCTCGCCGCGCGCACCTCACGCACCCGGGCCGCCGCCCTGGCCCGCCGCTGCCAGGGTGCCCGTACCCCGGCGCTGACCGGACTGGTGCTCGGTGAACTCACCGCCCGCCAGCGGCAGATCGTGACCCTCGCGGCCGCCGGACTGAGCAACCGGCAGATCGCCGAGCGCCTCACCCTGTCGGTGCGTACGGTCGGCAACCACCTCTACAGCGCCTACACCCGCCTCGGCGGCGACCGGCAGACCCTGCCGGGCAGGAGGGCCGACCCGGAGAGCAAGTCCGCCTGAGGCGGCGTGTGTTGACGGCTCACACTGCATGATCCGCACGGCATAATGGGGCCTGCTCGAAGCGCCGTTGTGCCGGTCTCCCTGCAACCCGCCGCCCCGTCGAGGGCATGAGTCGAGGGAGACCGTTCAGTGGATCCGGGAAGGCCGCGCCATTGCCGCGAGTGTCCTGATGACGGTTCCGGCAGTGCACGGCCCGGAATAGAGGTGTGACGAGCACGACCGAGGGCCTTCACCGGCCCTCGGTCACCCCCGGCCCGCAACCCGGACCGCACGAGACCCGTACCCCGGACCACCCCGTCAGGCCCGCCCCCGGGCCCCCGCCCTCACGCCGCACCGAACGCCGTGAACGCCCACCCCGTCGCCTGGTGCACCGCGTCGTCCGGCACCGCGGCCCGTGCGTCCCGCAGCGCCTCCGCCAGCGACAGCCCGGCCGCCAGCCCCTTGTGCAGGGCCAGCATCAGCGGCACCACGGCCTCGTCGTTCACGGGCGCGCTGCACGCCACCACGCCCGCGGTGCCCAGGGGCAGCAACGCCGTCACCAGACCGAGGAGTTCGTCCGCCCCGACGGAGGCGAACCGGGCGGTGTCGCAGCAGGACAGGATGATCCGGTACGGACTGCGGTCCAGACGCTCGAAGTCATGGACGACGATCGGGCCGTCGGCCATGCGCAGGGAGGAGAACAGCGGACTGTCGGCCCGGAAGGCGCCGTGCGCGGCGATGTGCGCCAGCGCCGCTCCGTCGAGTTCCCTGAGGACCCTGGGCGCCCGCGCCTCGTCCTGCTCCAGGACCGTCGGAGCGCCGTAACGGCCCGCGAGCTCGGGCACCTCGGCGCCGCCGGTGGCGAGACCGGGCCCGCGCACCAGCACATGCCGCCCGCCGGGCGGGGGAGCCGTCTCGTGCGCCCGCAGCCAGCTGCCCGCCGACGGCGACACGCTCAGCACCCGCTCGCGCAGTGACGGCAGCAGCGCCCACGGCACCCGGTGCAGCCGGCCCGGCGGCACGATCACGACCGGCCCGCCGCCCAGCTGCGCCGCCGCGGGGCCGAGCAGCAGCTCCTCCAGGCGCCGCCCCATGGCCTCCACCAGCGGCAGCCGGGCCTCCGCCCCCGGATGCGCCAGCCTCCGCAGCCCCGCCTGCACATGCTCGGCCTCGGCCACCGCCTCGGCCAGCAGCCCCGCCTCGAACCGCCGCACCCGCCCGCCGCCGCACAGCAGCACATGCACCCGGCCGTCCACCACCGCCAGTTCCACCAGCCGGGTCCCGCCCAGCGCCGCCAGCAGCCGGGCCACGTCGAACCGGTCGCCGCCGCCGGGCGCGTCGCCGCGGATGTGCAGGGTCAGCGAGCGGATCTCCCGTTCCAGCCGCCGCTGTTCGCGCTCCAGCGCCGGGACCGGCCGCCCCTCCATCCGGGCGGCCTCCGCGCGCGCCGCGATCTCCCGGAAGGCCGTCAGCCCGCGCTGGAGCGCCGGGTCGCCCGGCGGCCGGGTGGGGGGCGCGGACAGTGCCGTCGCGCGCCACCTCTCGCTCCACTGCAACAGCCGCCGTGAGCCGCCCGCCGCCAGCGAGGCCCCCTGTGCCAGCGCCGCCAGCTCCGCTCCCTGCTCGGTCGCCCGCGCCCGCAGCTCCGAGGCGCCGAGGGTGGTCCGGTGGTCGTCCAGCACGGCCAGACCGCGCCGGCACGCCTCCAGCACCCCCCGCCCCGAACCCGCGGCCTGGGCGCGCAGCGCCTGCGCCGCCCAGCCCGTGATCCGCGCCAGCGGCGGACCGCCGTGCCGGCTGCGCGCCGCCGCGGCCAGATGCCGTTCGGCGTCCTCCCGCCAGCCCAGCTCCAGGGCGATCCGGCCCGCGAGCAGCGAGGCCTCCGGCGCCGAGGGCGCCCCGAAGGACGCCAGCCGCTCGGCCACCGCGGCCGCGTCCGCCACCATCCGGCCCGCGTGCCGGCCGGCCGCCACCCGCGCCTCGATCAGCACCAGCCGGGCGTGCGTCTCCCACCACATGCGCCGCTGACCGGCGAACAGCCGCACCGCCAGTGCCGCGCGGGCGATCGCCGTGTGCGGGTCACCCGCCAGCCGGGCCGCGCGGGCAGCCGCCAGCAGCAGCTCCGCCTTGCGCGTCGACTGGCCGCCGATCCCGTCCAGCGCGGCGATCGCCGCGTCCGCCTCGGCCAGCGCCTCCGGCGCGAGTCCCGCCGCCATCAGCACCTCGCAGCGCCTGATGTTCAGCATGAACGTCGGTGTGCCCAGCGCCGCGTAGCGTCCCTCGGCCTCGTCCAGCAGCCGCAGCGCCGCGGGGATGTCCCCGGCGCGGAACGCCGCGAGGCCCCGGCTCTCCACCGCGTCCGCCTTGTCGTGCTCCTGGCCTGTGGTGTCCCACAGCGCCTCCGCCGCCGTGAAGTCGGCGTCCGCACGGTCCACCGCGCCCAGCGCGAGATGCACCGTGGCCCGCAGCGTCAGCGCCCGCGCCGTCCAGATCACGTCGTCCGCCTGCCGCAGCACCGGGATCGCCCGCCGTACGTCCTCCAGGGCCCGCCGGTGGTGCCCCAGTACCCACCAGGCGTACGCCCGGCGGTACAGCACGCGCGCGCGGGTGTGTCCGCTGCCGCGCCGCACGCCCCGCTCGAACGCGGCGAGCCCCTGCCGGGTGCGCCCCGCGTGCACCAACGCGACCCCCAGCGTGCCCAGTACGTCCGCCTCACGCTCCGCCGAGTCCGCGCGCGCCGCGCAGTCCCGGGCCCGGCGCAGATGGTGCAGCGCCAGCCGCAGATCGCCGAAGTCCCGCTGCCAGATGCCGATGACCTGGTGGGCCACGGAGGCGTGCAGCGGCGGCGCGTCCGACGCCAGCACACCGCGCGCCCGCGCGAGAGCCTCGTTCGGGGCGGCGAACACCATCGGCAGCAGTTCGAGCACCGTGTCGCTTCCCGCTGTCACGCAACGGATGGTAGTGCTCCGCGGAACCGTGTCACATGGCCTTGGGTCTGTATCAGGCAACGGACCCGCGGCTCTGTCTGACGACACGTGCCCCACTGGGAGGACCCGCCATGGCACCACAGCGATTCCACGAGCAGTTCGACCAGATCCAGCGCTCGCTGCCCGACGTCCCCCTGGCCATGGGACCGGACGACTCCGCCGAGTTCATCTACGAGCAGGGAGTCGTCCTCGCCCGCGACGGGGAGGAGGCCCGGCTCGTCGAGGACACCGTGCGCGCCCACTTCACCGAGGCGCCCGGACTGACCGCCGACACCATCCGCCGCGCGGGCCCGCCCACCAACCGCTCCGGCATCACCCGCATCCAGGTCGGCGACCCGGGCCAGGGCCTGCGCGCCGGCGGCGGCGACCGCGAAGTGGCCGCCGCCCTGCGGTCGTTGCGCCAGGCCGAGGGCCGCGCCGGACGCCGTCTGGTCAGCCGCAACCACCTGGTGTCCATCGCCGTCAACGCCTGCCCGGGCGACGAGCCCGAGCCGGTCGCCCGCACCGAGGCCCCCAACCCCGGTCTGGACACCACGCCTTACGACCCCGAGACCGCGGTCGGCGTCCTCGTCGTCGACACCGGCCTGATGAACGACTACCGCTCCTACCAGCCCCTGGCGCACACCCAGGGCGACGCGCAGACCCGGGAGACCGACGACCAGGGCATACTCCAGCAGTACGTCGGCCACGGCACGTTCATCGCCGGGCTCGTCGCGGCCGTCGCGCCCAACACCGAGATCACCGTGAGCAACGCGCTGACCGACGCGGGCGCCATCCTGGAGTCCGAGTTCGGCGAGAAGCTCTTCGAGGCCGTCGACCACAGCGGCTGGCCCGACATCCTCTCCCTGTCCGCCGGCACCTCCAACGGCCGCCTCGACGGCCTGCTCGGCGTCGAGAACTTCATGGCCGAACTGCTCCAGCAGCGCACCCTGCTGGTCGCCGCCGCCGGCAACAACGGCAGCGCGACCCCCTTCTGGCCCGCCGCCTACTCCAGCCTGCCCGCCTACGAGCACGCCGTGCTCTCCGTCGGAGCCCTGCGCGGCGACGGCGAGTTCGGCGCCTGCTTCTCCAACCACGGCCCCTGGGTGCACGCCTACGCCCCCGGCGAGCGCCTCACCAGCGCCTTCACCGGCTTCAACACCCCCGTGCCGTACGTCTACCAGCACTCCACCTACGAGGCCTGCCGCTACGGCTTCACCTACGCCTGCACCTGCCAGGCCCCCAGCCACACCGGCGAGCTGACCGAGCGGCAGACCAACGGCAGCGGCAAGGCCGACCAGGTGATGTTCGACGGCTTCGCGAGCTGGAGCGGCACCTCCTTCGCCACCCCCGTCGTCGCCGGGATGATCGCCGCCCATATGACCGCCCACCAGTTGACCGACCCGCGTCTGGCCCGGCAGCAACTGCTCGCCGCCAACACCGAGTTCGCCGAGGTGCGGGGCGCGCACGTGCCCGCGCTGCGCCCGGCCGGGTGGCGCGCGGTGCCGGTCGCGCCCACCGCGTGAGGCCCGGATGAGGATCGGAGCATGCCCCTCCACGGCGTACGATGACAGGCCGTACACGAGGGGTGGGGCCGTGGACCGTGCAGATGTCGGCGCGCTCGTCCAGTCCGCCGTCGAGGGTGACGCGGCGGCCTGGAAAGCGCTGGTGGAGGGCATGAGCCCGCTGGTGTGGTCAGTGGTGCGCGCGCACCGGCTGTCCGACGCCGACGCGCACGAGGTCTACCAGACCGTGTGGTTCCGTTTCGCCCAGCATCTGGGGCGGCTGCGGGAACCGGACAAGGCGGGCTCGTGGCTCGCCAGCACGGCGCGGCACGAGAGCCTGAAGGTCATCAAGAGCCTGAAGCGGCTGACCCCCACCGACGACCCGCAGCTCCTGGACCGGGTCAGCGAGGACCGCACACCCGAACAGTCGGTGCTGGACTCCGAGGAGGCGGCCGCCGAGACCGAGCGGATCCGCCGTATGTGGCAGGAGTTCGAGGCCCTCGGCGACCGCTGTCGGCAACTGCTGCGGGTGCTCATGGCCTCGCCGCCGCCCACGTACCAGGAGGTGTCCGCGGCCCTGGGGATCGCCGTGGGCAGCATCGGACCGCTGCGCCAGCGCTGCCTGCGGCGGCTGCGCGCCCGAATCGACGCACGGGGAGCGCTGTGAACGGCCAACACATGGACGACAACGGCCACATGGACCACAACGGCCACGACGACGAAGCCGGCTACGACAGCGAGGCCGGACACGACAGCGACGACCTGGGGGAGGACTCCTTCGACACGGGTCTGCTGGAGGAGGAGCTGCGGCGCGCCGAGGCCGTCCTCGACCCGGTTCCGGCCGCGCTGCGGCAGATCGCCGTCGAGGCGTTTCTGCTGCACGACCTGGACGCCCGGGTCGCCGAGCTGACCTTCGACTCGCTGGTCGACTCCATTCCGGTGAGGGGAGCGGCCGACCCGCCGCGGATGCTGACCTTCCGGGCGGGCGAGCTGACGGTCGACATCGAGGTGACCGGGGAGGGCCTGATGGGGCAGGTGATCCCGCCCCAGCCGGCCGGCATCGAGGTGCTGGGCGGACCGCATCCCTCCACGCCCGACACGCTCGCCGCGGACGCGCTGGGCCGCTTCAGCAGCGATGTGGCCCCGTCGGGGCCGTTCGCGCTGCGGCTGCGGACCGGCGGTCAGGTGGTGGTCACGGAGTGGCTGCGCGCCTGAGAGCCGGGTCCGGGGCCTGACACCGTACGGTCACCAGGTGCACGGCAGGCTGCGCGGTCCCCGGAGCATCGTCCTGGTCCGCCAGGGCACGTCCTCGGCGGGGACCGCCAGCCGCAGGCCGGGCAGCCGGTCGAGCAGGGTGTCGACGAGCAGCTCGGCCTGCATCCGGGCCAGCGCCGCGCCCGTGCAGTGGTGGGTGCCGTTGCCGAAGGCCAGGTGCGCGTTCGGCTCCCGGTCGGGGTCGATGCGCAGCGGGTCGGGGAACACCGAGGGGTCGCGGTTGGCCGCGAGGTAGGAGACGTACACCGGCTCCCCGGCGCCGATCCGGTGGCCGGCCACCTCGACGTCCTCCAGCGCGATCCGCGCCGGGCCGACGCTGCTGCGGTGCGGGACGTACCGCAGCAGCTCGTCGACGACCCGGCCGCGCTCCTCGGGCGCCTCGCGCATCCGGCGCAGCAGATCCCGCCGGGTGAGCAGCAGGTACAGCATCTGCCCGCAGTTGTGGGTGACCGCCTCGCCGCCGGTCTGGAGCGGTCCGGCCAGGCCCACGGCCTCCTCCTCGTCCAACTCGCCCCGTGCGACGGACCGGCCCAGCATCGCGTACACGTCGTCGCCGTCGCCGCCGGCGCGGGCCCGCACGGTCTCGGCGATCCATCCGTACAGCTCGCCCCTGGCCCGCTCGGCGGCCTCGGCGTCACCGGCGGCGATCTCGCGGGTCCAGAAGCGCACCCGCGGCCGGTCGGCCGCGCCCACTCCCATCACCTCGGCGACCACGGCGACCGGGAACGGCTCCAGCACCCGCTCGACCAGATCGGCCGGCGGGCCCTGGCCCACCACGTCGTCCACCAGCTCGTCGAGAAGCTCCTGCGCCCTCGGCCGCAGCCGCTTCGCAGCGTCGGCCGTGAACGCGTCCGCGACCGCCTCGCGCAGCCTGTCGTGGTCGGGCTGGTCGGTGAACGCCAGCGAACCGGGGCGGGGCCCGAAGTGCGGTGCCATCCGGGTGATCTGACGTCGGGTCAGCTCGGCGCGGCCGAACCGCGGGTCGTCGGTGATCTGCCGGACGTCCTGGTAGCGGGTGGCCAGCCACGCCCAGCCCTCGCCGTGCGGCAGGGTGATGCGGGCCAGCGGGCCCTCGCTCATCAGCAGGTCCAGCACCGGGTCGAAGTCCGTGCCCGGCACGTCCAGCGCGGGCCAGTTGCGCACGGTCGGCGGCGCCTGCCCGGTCAGCGTGGTGGTCTCCTCGGTCATGCCCTCACCCTCGCCGCCCCGGCGCCGCCTGTCGCGCGGGAGTGCTCCAGCCGGTTACCTCGGCACCGCGTCCACCAGACGGGCCAGCGCCTCGGCGAGCGGGGCGAGTCCGGGACCGGCGGGTCCGCCCGGCTCGGTCATGTACGTGTCCCGGCGGATCTCCACCATCAGCGCCGCCACCCGGGGATCGCGCCCGTAGTACTCCAGCGGCACGTACGTCCCCGCGAACGGGCTGTCCAGCCCCGTCTCCCCGATGCCCGCGAACGCCTCCCGTGCCGCCGCGAGCAGCTCCGGCGGGGTGTGGAAGGAGTCGGTGCCCAGGCACACGGGCGGCCGCGGCCCGGAGCCGTGCAGCTCGTAGGGCAGGGCCTTCGCGGGATAGGAGTGGACGTCGACGATCACGGCCCGTCCGGTGGCCGCGAGCCGGCCGGCCACGGCGTCGGCCATGGCCCGCGCGTACGGCCGGAAGTACCGCTCGAGCAGCGGCTCCGGGTCCGTGTCCGCCTCCCGCAGCACCTCCTTGTGCGTGGTGCGCGTGTACACGGCCCCCATGCCGGCGGCGAGCATCTCCTCGCGCTCGTCCGGGAACCGTTCGGGGTCCACCACCAGCCGCGACAGCCCGTTCACGAACCGCCAGGGCGTGAGGCCCGCGAGCTCCGCGGCCGCGGCCGCGACACCGTCCGTGTGCGCGTCGGTGATGTGGTCCAGCTCCCGCTCCAGCGCCGCGTCGTCGAGCACGATCCCGGCCCGTGCCTCGGCGGGTATCGCGCGCGCCGAGTGCGGCACGTGCAGCAGGACGGGCGAGTCGGGGGCGCCGGGCAGGACGGCGTAGGACATACGAGGTCTCCCAGGTCGTACGGGCGGGCCGAGCGGGCGGCGGGGCAGACGACTCCGCCCCGGCCGGGCGGTTGCACCGGTCGGGGCGGAGTCGTCGGGTGTGCCGGGAGGCGTCAGCTCAGGGACGCGAGCGCCGCGTTCCAGGTGGCGGAGGGACGCATCACGGCGGCGGCCTTGGCCGGGTCGGGCTGGTAGTAGCCGCCGATGTCGGCCGGCTTGCCCTGGACGGCGTTCAGCTCGTCGACGATCTTCGACTCGTTCGCGGCGAGGGACTCGGCGAGCGGGGCGAAGGCCTTCGCCAGCTCGGCGTCGTCGGACTGCTGCGCCAGCTCCTGCGCCCAGTACATGGACAGGTAGAAGTGGCTGCCGCGGTTGTCGATGCCGCCGACGCGACGGGTCGGGGACTTGTCCTCGTTGAGGAAGGTCGCCGTGGCGCGGTCCAGGGTGTCGGCGAGGACCTTGGCCTTCGGGTTGTCGGTGGCGGCCGCGTACTGCTCCAGGGACGGGACCAGCGCGAAGAACTCACCGAGGGAGTCCCAGCGCAGGTAGTCCTCCTTGACCAGCTGCTGGACGTGCTTCGGCGCGGAGCCGCCGGCGCCCGTCTCGAACAGGCCGCCGCCCGCCATCAGCGGGACGACCGACAGCATCTTGGCGCTGGTGCCCAGCTCCAGGATCGGGAAGAGGTCGGTCAGGTAGTCGCGCAGGACGTTGCCGGTCACCGAGATGGTGTTCTCGCCGCGGCGGATGCGCTCCACCGACAGCTTGGTGGCCTCGACCGGGGCGAGGACACGGATGTCCAGGCCGTCGGTGTCGTGCTCGGCCAGGTACGCCTCGACCTTGGCGATCAGGTTGGCGTCGTGCGCACGGGTCTCGTCCAGCCAGAAGACGGCCGGGTCGCCGGTGGCGCGGGCGCGGGTGACGGCCAGCTTGACCCAGTCGCGGATCGGGGCGTCCTTGGTCTGGCAGGCGCGGAAGATGTCGCCCTCGGAGACCGGCTGCTCGATGACGACGTTGCCCGCCCGGTCGACCAGGCGGACCGTGCCCGCGGCGGCGATCTCGAAGGTCTTGTCGTGGGAGCCGTACTCCTCGGCCTTCTGCGCCATCAGGCCGACGTTCGGGACGGAGCCCATGGTCGACGGGTCGTAGGCGCCGTTCGCGCGGCAGTCCTCGACCACGGCCTGGTAGACACCGGAGTAGGAGGAGTCCGGCAGCACCGCGAGGGTGTCGGCCTCCTGGCCGTCCGGGCCCCACATGTGGCCGGAGGTGCGGATCATGGCCGGCATCGAGGCGTCGACGATGACGTCGGACGGCACGTGCAGGTTGGTGATGCCCTTGTCGGAGTCGACCATCGCCAGGGCCGGGCCCTCGGCGATCTCGGCGTCGAAGGACGCCTTGATCTCGGCGCCGTTCGCCAGCGACTCCAGGCCCTTGAGGATGCCGCCGAGACCGTCGTTCGGGGACAGGCCGGCGGCGGCCAGCGCCTCGCCGTACCGCGCGAAGGTCTTCGGGAAGAACGCGCGCACGACATGGCCGAAGACGATCGGGTCGGAGACCTTCATCATCGTGGCCTTCAGGTGCACGGAGAACAGCACGCCCTCCGCCTTGGCGCGGGCGACCTGCGCGGTCAGGAACTCGCGCAGGTGGGCGACGCGCATCACGGAGGCGTCGACGACCTCACCGGCGAGCACCGGTACCGACTCGCGCAGCACGGTGGTGCCGCCGTCCTCGGCCACCAGCTCGATGCGCAGCGCGCCGTCCTCGGCGATCACCGCGGACTTCTCGGTGGAGCGGAAGTCGTTCTCGCCCATCGTCGCCACGTTGGTCTTCGACTCGCCGGACCAGGCGCCCATGCGGTGCGGGTGGGTCTTGGCGTAGTTCTTCACCGAGGCGGGGGCGCGGCGGTCGGAGTTGCCCTCGCGCAGGACCGGGTTCACGGCGGAACCCTTGACCTTGTCGTAGCGGGCCTTGATCTCCCGCTCCTCGTCGGTCTTCGGGTCGTCCGGGTAGTTCGGCAGCGCGTAGCCCTGGCCCTGGAGCTCGGCCACGGCGGCCTTGAGCTGCGGGATGGAGGCCGAGACGTTCGGCAGCTTGATGATGTTGGCCGCGGGCGTCTTCGCCAGCTCGCCCAGCTCGGTCAGCGCGTCCGGGATGCGCTGGTCCTCGTCGAGGTACTCCGGGAACACCGCGATGAGGCGCCCGGCCAGCGAGATGTCCCGGGTCTCCACAGAGACACCCGCCTGCGAGGCGTAGGCCTGGACCACCGGCAGGAAGGAATACGTCGCCAGGGCCGGGGCCTCGTCAGTGTGCGTATAGATGATGGTCGAGTCAGTCACCGGGTGCTCCGCTCCACGTCTGCAACATTGCTCGACATCAAGATATCTCGTGATCGGCCGCGCCTCGACAGGGGTCCGGCCGGATGCGGCCACGGATCGCTTGCGCCGGGACGCAACCGGGGAGGGTGATCTTGCGGTCATGAAGGGTGATCGTCATCTCATCCGAGACGGCCGGACATGACCAGCCGGCCGCCCGAGTGAAAGCGGACCATGAGATATCGCAGCAGAGTGACCGCCCCGGCCGCCCTGATCGGCACCGCCGTGGCACTGAGCGCCGGCAGCACCGCCCACGCCGCCACGGGGAAGCGCCCGAAGAACCCGCCCGTCCAGGGCCCCGAGACCCTCGGTGACCCCGTCTTCCCGAGCCTCGGCAACGACGGCTACCGCGTCTGCGGCTACCACCTGGACCTGGTCTGGGACGCCACGACCCGGCTCGTCGGCGCCACCGCCCGGCTGACCGTCCGGACCACGCAGGCGCTCAGCCGCCTCTCCCTCGACGCCCTCGGCCTCGACATAGCGGCCGTCCAGGTGGACGGCACCGACGCGGCGTACGCCCAGGAGGGCGAGAAGCTGCGGATCACCCCCGCGACGGCGCTGCGCGCCCGCCGGGACGCCGAGATCACCGTCCGGTACACGGCCGACCCGCGCCGCACCCTCGCGCACACCGCCTGGGTGCCCACGCCGGACGGCTTCGCGGTCTGCCCGCAGCCGAACTCGGCGCACACCCTCTTCCCCTGCAACGACCACCCGGTGGACAAGGCGGACTTCACCTTCCGCATCACGGTCCCCGCCGGACTGCGCGGCGTCGCGAGCGGCTCGCTCGTCTCCACCGAGGACCTCGGCGACGGCCGGACCGCGTACACCTACACCTCGCGCGAGCCGATGGCCACCGAGCTGGTGCAGATCACCGTCGGCGACTACACGGTCAAGGAGCGCTCCGGCCCCCACGGACTGCCCCTGCGCGACGTCGTCCCGGTCGCCCGCGCCGCCGCGCTGGAACCCGCGCTGGCCCTCACCCCCAACCTGGTGAGCTGGATCGAGGAGCGGCTCGGCGCGTACCCGTTCGAGACGTACGGCCTGCTTCCGTGCAACTCCGACGATCCGGCCGCGTTCGACTTCACCGGCCTGGAGACGCAGACCCTCACGCTCTACAAGCCGAACTACCTGCTCCAGGCCGAGCCGAAGATCGCCTCGCACATGATGCACGAGCTCGTGCATTCCTACTTCGGCAACAGCGTCAGCCCCGCCACCTGGGCCGACCTCTGGCTGAACGAGGGCCACGCCGACTTCTACGGCCTGCTCTACCGCTACGAGCGCGGCTGGGCCGACTCCCTCGGGCTGACCACGATGGAAGCCCGGATGAAGGACACGTACGCGCGCGGCGACCAGTGGCGCAAGTCCTCCGGCCCGGTCGCCGCGCCGAACGAGGCCAACCTCTTCGACAGCCAGCGCTACCTCGGCGGCGTGCTCGTCCTGTACGCCCTGAGGCAGCAGGTCGGCGAGGCGGTCTTCAACACGATCGAGCGCACCTTCCTGGAGCGGTTCCGGGGCCGCTCCGCCTCGACCGAGGACTACATCACCGTCGCCACGCAGGCCGCCGGCCAGGACCTCTCCGGCTTCCTGCGGGACTGGCTCTACGGCACCAGGACCCCGCGTATGCCCGGCCACCCCGACTGGACGGTGACGCCGGTGAGTTCGGCGCTCACCGCCCCGCACAGCCGCAGGGGCGGGCACTACCACGAGAACTCGGCGACCCTCTGAGCCGTGGTGTGACGGCCCGGTGAGCCGTCAGTCGAGCCGGGCGGAGGACACTTCGCCCGGCTCGGCGGCGCTCGCGCGCTGCTGCGGGATGACCACCGCGCCCTGCTCCAGCGACACCGTGCGGGTGGGCGCCGGGATGCGGATGCCCTCCGCGCGGTAGCGGCGGTGCAGCCGCTTGATGAACTCGTGCTTGATCCGGTACTGGTCGCTGAACTCGCCCACACCCAGGATGATCGTGAAGTTGATCCGCGAGTCGCCGAAGGTGTGGAACCGCACCGCCGGCTCGTGCTCCGGCAGCGCCCCGGTGATCTCCCGCATCACCTCGGCGATCACCTCGACGGTCACCCGCTCCACGTGCTCCAGGTCGCTGTCGTAGGCCACGCCCGCCTGGAGCAGGATCGTCAGTTCCTGCTCGGGGTGGTTGTAGTTCGTCATGTTCGTCCCCGCCAGCTGCCCGTTGGGGATGATGACGAGGTTGTTGGAGAGTGAACGGATCGTGGTCTGACGCCAGTTGACGTCGGTCACGTAGCCCTCCTCGCCGCTGCTCAGCCGGATGTAGTCGCCCGGCTGCACGGTCTTGGAGGCGAGGATGTGGATGCCCGCGAAGAGATTGGCGAGCGTGTCCTGAAGGGCCAGCGCGACGGCCAGACCGCCCACACCGAGGGCGGTGAGCATCGGGGCGATCGATATGCCCAGCGTCTGCAGCACGACCAGGCCGCCGATGGCCAGCACCACGACCCGGGTGATGTTCACGAAGATCGTGGCCGAACCGGCGACCCCGGAGCGGGACTCGGTCACCGTGCGCACCAGACCGGCGACCACCCGCGCGGCGGCCACCGTCGCCGCGACGATCAGCAGCACGGTCAGCGTCTGGTTCACATGCCGCTGCACGGTCCTGGTGAGCGGCAGCACGGCCCCCGAGGCCGCCGCGCCGCCCAGTACGGCGGCCCACGGCAGCACCGTGCGCAGGCCGTCCACGATCACGTCGTCGCCGTCCCAGCGGGTGCGGTCGGCCTGCTTGCCCAGCCAGCGCAAGCCGACGCGCAGCACGAACGCCGCCAGCAGGCCCGCGGCCAGAACGATCCCGGCGACGACGTAGTCGTGCACGGTGAGCGTGCGGGTCACCGGTCACCTCCGGGGAGACGGGGTGCGGCGGAACGGGCCGCCGACGGCCGGATGTGAAGTCTCGTCACGTTGTCACCTGCTCGTTTCGGGATGTGCGCAGCCACCGGCGGACGTCCGTCACGAACCGGCGCGAGGGCTCATCCTGCCGTATGGGGAACACCGGTTCGTGCACGTGGTCGGGCTTCTGGTCATCCGTTACGCCGAGTCGGGGCGGCGGGCCCGGCACACCTGGCGCAGGGACACGGCACCTCACGGTCCCTCGAACGACCCGTGCCGTCCAGCCCCCGCCGCGAACCGTGCCGCGCCCTCCAGGCTTTCCGCCAGCACGGCCGCCCCGTGGGCGAGTTCACCCCGCAGGGCCTCCTCCTCGCCCCGGCCCTCCTGGTCCAGCACCGAGGCACGGTCCGAGCGCAGACAGGCCTGCGGGAAGCGGGCGATCTCCGCCGCGAGGGCCTCGGCCCCGGCCCGCGCGGTGCCGGTGGGCACGAGACGGTTGGCCAGACCCATGCCGAGCGCCTCACGGGCCGGGACCGGACGGCCGGTGAGGATCAGGTCCATCGCGTGCGAGGCACCGACGAGCCGGGGCAGCCGCACCGTGCCGCCGTCGATCAGCGGGACGCCCCAGCGGCGGCAGAACACCCCGAACACCGCGTCCTCCTCGGCGACCCGCAGATCGCACCACAGGGCCAGCTCCAGCCCGCCCGCCACCGCGTGTCCGGCCACGGCCGCGATCACCGGCTTGGACAGCCGCATCCGGGTGGGCCCCATCGGCCCGTCGCCGTCCTCGGCGACCCGGTTGGCGCGCCCGGTGCCGAGCGCCTTGAGGTCCGCGCCCGCGCAGAACGTGCCGCCCTCGCCCCACAGCACCGCCACCCGGGCCTCCGGGTCCGCCTCGAAGTCCCGGAAGGCCGCCGCCAGTTCGGCGGCGGTGGGCCCGTCCACGGCGTTACGGGCCTCGGGACGGGAGAGGATGACCGTGGTGACATGACCCTCGCGTTCGACGCGCACCGGCATACGGGAACCCCTTCTCGGCTCGGGAACCACGAGTGTTCCACCGCCGCCCGGCCACGGCACGCCCCACGGCACGCCCCGGCGTCAGATCACCTTCAGCCGCACCAGCGCGCCCAGCGTCAGGGCCCCCGGCACCAGCGGCACCCACACCGTGATGATCCGGTACGCCAGCACCACCGCCGTCGCCACCGCCACCGGGCCGCCCGCCGCGACCAGCGCCACGATCAGCGCGGCCTCCACCGAACCGATCCCGCCCGGCGTCGGTATCAGCGCGACGGCGACGGTGGCCGCCAGATAGGCGACGGCCATGTGCGCGGGCGGCACCGGCAGGTCCAGCGCCGTCCCCACCGCGGCGAGCCCCGCCGCCTGGAGCGCCGGGAACGCGAACGAACCGCCCCACAGCGCGAGGGCCCGCGCGGGCCGTGTGTGCACCGACCGGGCCTCGCCCAGCGCCGTGCGCGCGAACCGCAGCACCGGCTCCCGTACCCTCCGGACCAGCAGCACCACCGCCACGGCCGCCACCGCGCCCACGCCCAGCCCGAACAGCAGCGGACCACCCACCCCTTCGGGCAGCAGGGTGCCCAGCCGCAGCGCGTGCGGGAACGCCAGCAGCAGCACCGCCAGCAGCCCCACCCGGGCCACACCCTCGGCGAGCAGGAACAGGGCGAGGGCCGCCGAGGACCGGGCGAGCGGCACCCCGCACACGGTCAGGAAGCGGAGGTTCACCGCGCCCGCCCCGAGACCGGTCGGCAGCAGATGGTTGGCCGCGCCCGCCGCGAACTGGGTGGCCAGCAGCCGCAGCCTGGGCAGCCGCTCCACGACCGCGCCCTGCCGGCCGACCGCCGCCGCGACCCAGGTCAGACAGGTCGCCGCGCCCGCCGCGAGCAGCCACGGCCACTGCGCGTGCGCCAAGTGCCGAAACCCGTCGGCCAGTACGTCACGGTGGCGCACGGCCGGCACGGCGACCAGCGCCACCGGAAGCAGGCACAGGATCTGCCGCACCGGGACGCGCCGCCGGAGCCGTCCCACGGAAATTCGAACCCCTGTCACATCCGGACAGGTTCTCCGCACGGCGCCAACGCCGGGTAGCGGCAGCGCGGACGGCGCCTTACACCGAGGGAACCGGACACATCTCCTTGACCTCAATGCCGCTTGAGGTCCTACGGTCGTGGCCATGAGCATGGAGACCACCGCCTGGACGCAGTTGTACAGCGTCATGAACGCCCAGCAGGAGCGCCGCCCGTTCGCCGCCGCCACACTGCGCCGTATCGCCGCGTTCGCCCGCCCGCACCGTTCCCGTATCGCCCTGTTCGTCCTGCTCGGGGTCGTCACCGCGCTGCTCGCCGTGGCGACACCGGTCCTCGCCGGAGGGGTCGTCGACGCGATCGTGACCGACGGCGACGAGGACACCGTCGTACGGCTCGCCCTGCTCATCGCACTGATCGCCGTCGTGGAGGCGGCGCTCGGCATCCTCGCGCGCAGGCTCTCGGCCCGGCTCGGCGAGGGCCTGATCCTCGACCTGCGCACCGCCGTCTTCGACCACGTCCAGCGCATGCCGGTCGCCTTCTTCACCCGCACCCGCACGGGCGCGCTCGTCAGCCGGCTCAACAACGACGTGATCGGCGCCCAGCGGGCGTTCAGCAACACCCTGTCCGGTGTGGTCAGCAACCTGGTCACCCTGGTGCTCACCCTCGCCGTCATGCTCACCCTGTCCTGGCAGGTCACGCTCTTGGCGCTGGTCCTGCTGCCGGTGTTCGTGGTGCCCGCCCGGCGCATGGGCGGCCGGATGGCGAAGATGCAGCGGGAGGCGGCCACGCTGAACGCGGCCATGGGCACCCGGATGACCGAGCGCTTCTCCGCGCCCGGCGCCACCCTGGTCAAACTGTTCGGCCGGCCCGAGGAGGAGTCCGCCGAGTTCGCCGACCGGGCCCGCCGGGTCGCCGACATCGGCGTCCGTACGGCGACCGCGCAGTCGGCGTTCATGACCGCGCTCACCCTGGTCTCGGCCCTGGCCCTCGCCCTGGTCTACGGCCTCGGCGGCTGGTTCGCGCTGCGCGGCACCATGGAGCCCGGCGCCGTCGTCGCCCTCGCCCTGCTGCTGACCCGGCTGTACGCGCCGCTCACCGCGCTGGCCGGCGCGCGGGTGGAGGTGATGAGCGCCCTCGTCAGCTTCGAGCGGGTCTTCGAGGTGCTCGACCTGAAGCCGCTCATCGAGGAGCGCGCCGACGCCCGGGAGGTGCCCGAGGGACCGGTCGCCGTCGAGTTCGACGACGTCCGCTTCGGCTACCCCGCCGCCGACAAGGTCTCCCTCGCCTCCCTCGAGGAGGTGGCGACCCTGGACACGCGCGGCGGCGCCGAGGTCCTGCACGGCGTGTCCTTCCGCGCCGAACCCGGCCAGACCGTGGCCCTGGTCGGCTCCTCCGGCGCGGGCAAGTCGACGATCGCCCAACTGCTGCCCCGCCTCTACGACGTGGACTCGGGCGCGGTCAGGGTCGGCGGCGTGGACGTCCGCGAGGTGAGCCAGACCTCGCTTCGGGCCACCCTCGGCATGGTCACCCAGGACGGCCATCTCTTCCACGACACCGTCCGCGCGAACCTGCTGCTGGCCCGGCCGGACGCGCCCGACGAGGACCTGTGGGACGCCCTGCGCCGGGCCCGCCTGGACGACCTGGTCCGTGACCTGCCCGACGGTCTCGACACGGTCGTGGGCGAGCGCGGCTACCGCCTCTCCGGCGGCGAGCGCCAGCGCATGACCATCGCCCGGCTGCTGCTGGCCCGTCAGCGCGTGGTCATCCTCGACGAGGCCACCGCCCATCTGGACAACACCTCCGAGGCGGCCGTCCAGGAGGCCCTCACCGAGGCCCTCGCGGGCCGTACCGCCCTCGTCATCGCCCACCGGCTGTCGACCGTGCGCGCGGCCGACCAGATCCTGGTCCTGGAGCGGGGCCGGGTCGTCGAACGCGGCACGCACGAGGAACTGCTGGCCGCCGAGGGCCGTTACGCGGAGCTGTACCGGACACAGTTCGAGCAGCAGCGCGGGAGCGGGACGGACGTGGCGGAGGGGGCGGGGACGGAAACGGCGGGGGTGGCGGCGTAGGCGGAGGCGGGACCGGCCGGGGCCCGGCGGAGGTCGTGGTGAGGGCCACGGCCCGCCGCCGTCACCGGTGCGCGGTCACCGGGACCGGGTCACCAGTGCGCGGGCCTGCTCAGCGCCGCCGGCAGCCGGGTGCCGGCGTCACCGCGGGCGGCGTTCACCTGCGCCTGGGTCAGGAAGACGCTGCCGGTGAGGTCGGCCCCGCCGAGGTCGGCGTCGCGCAGGTCCGCGCCGATCAGGTCGGCCATCCGCAGGTCGGCGTTCTTCAGGTCGGCGGCGACCAGCAGGGCGCCCCGCAGGCTCGCGCCCCGCAGGTCGGCCCCGGCGAGCCGGGCACCCATCAGGTCGGCCCCGCGATGGTCACGGGTCCGGCCGGGCACCTGCGCCCGCACCAGCTCGCCGACCCGCACCAGCAGCACGTTCACTTCACCCCGCAGCGCGTTGACGTCCAGCGCCGGCAGCGTGTCGGCGTCGCCGCGGGTCAGCTCCTCCAGTCTGGCCCGCTCGCGTCGCAGCCTCTGGTGCACCGGCCGCGCCACGGCGAGATCGAGGGCCTCGGTGACGTACCACAGCAGTTCGTGCAGCTGTCGCATCACGGGGAACACGGCGAACATCCGCGGGGCCGTCGCGGGCGCCTGCCGCCAGTCGGTGCCGCCGAAGGTGACCTGGGAGACCTTCTGCCCGGCGCCGAAGCAGTCGAAGACCGTGCAGCCCCGGTAGCCCTCCTCGCGCAGCCGCGCGTGGATGCCGCAGCGGAACCCGGTGTCGAGGTTCGAGCAGGGGCGCCCGGCCTGCTTGTCGACCGCGAAGTCGGCGGACCTGGCGAAGGGGAGGGCCACGCAGCAGAGGCCGAAGCACTCGGCGCAGTCGGCCTGCAGGGCGCTGCGGTCGGTCGAGGGGGTGTCGGCGGTCTCGGCCCGCGCCGCTGCTTTGTCCCGTGCCGCTGCTTTGTCCCGTGCCTGCCCCCGGGCGGCGCCGGACCGCCTGCGCCCCGAGGAGGACGAGGAAGCCGAGGGCGGTGGCGACTGTGGCGACAACGTGCGGCTCCTGCGGTGCGGTGAGCACCCCGTCCGGATGCTCGGAGAACGTCTGCCAGTCTCGCAGACGCCGGGAACGCCCGAGCCGCCGGAGACGCCGAGGGCCGCTTGCCCGACCTCCGTCCGGCGGGGTCAGCGAGGCGTCACCGCGGCGATGTGGTCGAGGATCTCCTGCCGTACCGCGTCCGGGTGCGTGTCCAGGAAGAAGTGGCCGCCGCGGAACACCCGCAGACGGAAGGACGCCGTGGTGTGCCGCTCCCAGGCCTCCAGGTCCGCCACCGGGGTGACGGGGTCGGCGTCGCCGCCCATCGCCACGACGGGGCAGCGCAGGGGAGGGGCCGACGGACGGTGGTACCGCTCGATGGCACGGTAGTCGCCGCGCAGCGTCGGCAGCACGATGCGCAGCACGCCCTCGTCGTCGAGGAGCCGGGTCACCGCCTCGTTGCCGGCGTTGAGCCGCTTGAGCTCGGTCACCAGCTCCGTGTCGTCGGCGAACCGCACCCGCCGGACACGCGGCAGCGAGGGCGCCCGCCGCCCCGTGGCGACCAGCCCCCGGGGCGGCACCCCGAGCGCCTCGAGGCGCAGCGCCACCTCGTAGGCGACCACGGCCCCCATGCTGTGCCCGAACAGCACGAACGGCGGGTCGCACCGGTCGAGCAGTTCCTCGGCCACCCGGTCGGCAAGCACCGTGAGGTCCTCGGCACACGGCTCGTCGGCACGGTCCTGCCGCCCCGGGTACTGCACCGCCAGCACCTGTACGTCCGGAGCCAGCGCCCGGGAGAGCGGGTGGTAGTACGAGGCGCCGCTGCCGGCGTACGGGAAGCAGACCAGCCGTACGGGGGCGTCCGGCGCCGTGTGGAACCGCCGGATCCATGCGCTCCCGGTCGAGGTCTCGGCCACGGTCCGCTCCCCTTCGTCGTACGGTCGCCCGCCACCCTAGGAGCAGGACGGGGTGGAGCCGTACGCCGCTGGCACGGCCTGACGGCGTGGTGTCAGCGGTCCGCGCGGCGGACGCGTGCCGACGGCCCTCACAGATACCGGTCGAGGAAGAGGAAGGCCAGGCTGGTGGCGGACACCACCAGCCACAGGCAGCCTCCGAGAAGCAGGGGCGCCGGGCCGGTGCGGCGCAGCCTGGCGGGATCGGTGGACAGGCCGATCGCGGCCAGGGCGACGGTGATCAGGAAGCCGGCGAGGGTGCCGAGCGGTGCGTGGGCGGCGGACGGGACGAGACCGGCGCTGTTCACGGCCGCCAGGGCGAGGAAGCCGACGAGGAACCACGGCACCAGCCGGCCGACGCGCGGCGGTCCCGCGGCCCCGCGGCCGGGACCGGCCTTGCCCGCGTCCGCCGCGGAGCCCACGGCGTCCGCCGCCGCGCCGCCCACCGCCTCCGCCGCGCCGCCCACCGCCTCCGCCGCGTCCTCCGCTGCGCTCGTCCTCTCGTCCGCCTTCCGCGCGCGACGGCGGGCGAGGGCGGCGAGGCCCAGGCAGATCGGGATGATCATCAGCGTGCGGGCCAGCTTGACCACCACCGCGTGGTCGGCCGCCGGGCCCCCGAAGGTGGCGGCCGCGGCCACCACCGACGACATGTCGTTGATCGCGGTGCCGGCGAACAGGCCGAAGGTCTGCGGGTCCATCTCCAGCAGATGGCCGAGGAGGGGGAAGGTCACCACCGCGGCGACGTTGAAGACGAAGATGGTGGAGACGGCGTAGGCCACCTCCGCCTCGGCCGCGGCGATGACCGGCGTGACCGCGGCGATCGCCGAGGCGCCGCAGACGCCGGTGCCCACGCCGATCAGGGTGCGCAGATCGCGTACGACCCCCAGTCGGCGCCCGATCCAGTAGGCGGCCGCGAGACAGGCCGCGAGGGTCCCCGTCATCACCGGCAGCGAGCCGGCACCGACCCGCAGCACCTGGCCGAGGGAGAGCTGCGCGCCCAGCACCACCACCGCGGCCTGGAGCACCCCGCGCCCGGCGAAGGCGATGCCGGGCCGCGTCCGTTCCCCGGGCCGCACCGCCACCGCGACCAGTATCCCGAGCACCACCGCGCTCACCGGCCCGCCGACGACGGGCACCAGCCGTCCCGCCGCGGTCGCCACGAGGGCGATGCCGACGGCGAGCGCGAGGCCGGGCAGCCGGGCGGCGAAACTCCTGCTCAGGATGGCACCGGGCGAGGGGCGGGCGGTTCCCGACGGGGAGCTGCCGGTGCCCTTCACGACCGCCACCCGCGGGGGGCGCGCGGCGGCTGACAGCCGCAGCCGGGGCGTGCCACGCCCGGGCCGCGCGGATGGACGACATCGCGCGGGACGACCCCGGCCCGGGTCGGGGGCCGGACGGGCGGTGCGGCACCCCGTTCGCCCGGGGCGGTGTCCTCCGGGCGGGCGAGCCACAGGCGCAGCAGGTGACGTCGGTCCTGCGGGGCGTCGAAGTCGTCGTAGGCGGACCGGGCGTGCAGGACCGCGTGGTTGTCGAGCAGCAGCAGGTCCCCGGGCCCCAGGTCCAGGTCCAGGTCGAGCCGCACACGGGAGGAGGCGGCCGTGGTGTCGATGAGGGCGTAGAGCTCGCGGTCGACGTCCTCGGTGTCGTGGGGGCCGTGGGCCAGGCGGCCGCGGTCGTAGCGCATGCTGGGTCTGTCGCCGTGCCGTGTGACCAGCGGGGAGGACAGGGGGGTCTCCCCGTCGGGCGTCCGCTCCCGGTCACGGTCGAAGTGATGACTGCGGTAGAGGTGCCCGGCCAGGTCCGGCCGGGCGTCGAGCACGGCGTTGTGCACGGCCGCGGCACTGGCCAGCAGAGTGCGCCCGCCCGAACGGGCCGGGCGCAGGCACAGCAGGCCGAGCAGATCGGACTCGGCGGTGTGGAACGGTATCGCCGCCCGGGTCCGGTACGCGGGCGGCGCGGCACCGCCGGGCGCCGCCCCGGCGTCCCGGACGTGGCAGAGGGTGCGGCCGTCGGGCGTCTGCGGGACGGGCCGCCCGAGGTACTGGCCGATCCCGCGCAGCACGGTGCTCGCCTCCGCCTCGCCGAGCAGGTCCGCTGGGACGCTCCTGAGCAGGACGAAGCCGCGGCCGCGCGTCAGTGCCGCCGTGGCGCGTCCGAGTGCGGCGGCGAGCGTGGGCAGCGGGAAGTCGGCGACCGTCATCCGCAGCAGTGGGGCGGCACGCCGGCGGACCGTGCGCACAGCCGTACGCAGTTCCTCGCGGTGTCCGGCGGACAGCGTCAGGACCCAGTCGTCGCGGTCCGCCACCTCGGGTCCGTACCACAGGGCGGGACCTGTGAACGGCCCGCTCGGCACGGTCGTCGCATCCGGGGTTTCGGCCATGGTCGCCTCCGCGAGGTCTGGAGAGCCGGGCAGCTTCTGGCGGCGGCGCGGCGGCCGGGCGCTGCGGGCCGGACCGCCGCCGCGGAGCCGCGTCGAACGGGGATGCTATGAAGCACCCGTCCCGGATGCTTGACGTACAGGGACGGGAAACTTAACTTCTGGGGACCCCGCCGCCCCTGGAGCGTGTCCATGAGGCCTCTCGCCCGCACCGCAGCGCTGAACGGCTACGTCGAACTGAGCCGTTCGCTGGGTCTCGACCCCCGGACGCTGATGAGGAGCGTGGGCCTGGACACCGCGGACCTCGCCGTCCAGGACCGGTGGATCTCCGCCACGGCGGTGGTCGGCCTGCTGGAACTGTCGGCCGCCCGCTCGGGGCGCGAGGACTTCGGGCTGCTCCTGGCGGAGCTGCGACGCTTCTCCAACCTCGGGCCGATCAGCCTGCTGGTGCGCGAGGAGCCCGACGTGCGCAGCGCGCTGGCCCTGCTGATCCGCCATCAGCACACCTACAACGAGGTCCTGCACGCCCGCCTCTCGGAGGGCAACGGGGTGGCCACGCTCAAGGTCGACCTCCGGCTCGGCGAGCCACGCCCGGCCCGGCAGGGCACGGAGCTCGCCGTGGGCGCCTTCCACCGCGTGCTCTGCGGTTTCCTCGGCCCGCGCTGGCGTCCGTCGTCGGTGTGCTTCACCCACCGGGCGCCGCGGGACACCGCCGGACACCGCCGTCTGTTCGGACCGGTCGTGGAGTTCGACCGCGACTTCAACGGCATCGTCTTCTACACCGAGGACCTGGACGCCCCCAACGCCATGGCCGATGCGCAGCTGCGCAGCTACACCCGGCAGTACTTCGAGCCCGTCGCGGCCCCCGTCCAGGCCTCCGAGGCCGACCGTGTGCGCGACCTGATCGAGGCGCTGCTGCCGACCGGGCGCTGCTCGATCGAGCAGATCGCGCGCAGTCTCGGTGTCGACCGGCGCACCGTGCACCGCCATCTGGCCCGGTGCGGGGAGACGTTCTCCTCGCTGCTCAACGCGACCCGCAGGGCGCTCGCGGAGCAGTTCGTCGCCAATCCCAGCCGTTCGCTGACCGAGGTCTCCACGCTGCTGGGGTTCTCGTCGCTGAGCGCGTTCTCCCGGTGGTTCCACGAACAGTTCGGCACCGGTCCGCGGGAGTGGCGCAAGGCCCGGACCGGCTCGTCGGGGCCGGGCGGCGGCTGAGCCGCCGGGATCAGGCACGCATCCGGACGGCAGCTGAGCCGCCGGGACCAGGCACGCACGGCGGTGGCTCCGTATCGCCGCTCCCGTGTCCCCGATTGACAAGTCACCTGTCACCGCAGGCAAAGCGGGCCCCTTCCACCGCCCCTACCTTGGCACCACCGCGCAGGCCACGAGCTGTCAATGGTCCGGACGGCCCCCGGCCACGGCCGGTCGTCCCCCCAGCCCCCGCCGCGTGAAGCCGTCTCCCGATGCCAAGGAGAAGCACCCGTGCACTTCCACGACGACTCCCTCTTCCCGGAGAACCAGGAGAAGCTGGTGATCCAGGCCGCGCCGTACGGCCCCGAGTGGCTGCCCGGGGACGCGGACGACCTGCCCCTGACGATGGACGAGCACGTCCAGGCCGCCGTCGACTGCTACAACGCCGGAGCGACGGTCCTGCACATCCATGTGCGCGAGCTGGACGGCAAGGGCTCCAAGCGGATGTCCATGTTCAACGAGCTGCTCGGGCGGCTGCGCGAGGCCGTGCCGGACATGGTGCTCCAGATCGGCGGCTCCATCTCCTTCGCCCCCGAGGGCGAGGGCGGCGACGCCAAGTGGCTCGCCTACGACACCCGCCACCTGCTGGCCGAGCTCACCCCCGCGCCGGACCAGGTGACCATCGCGATCAACACCAGCCAGATGAACATCGTCGAGATCATGAACGACGACGATCTGGAGGGCACGTCCATCGCGAAGCCCGACTACTACCGGGCCTACCGCGACATGGTCGTCGAGGCCGGTCCCGACTTCTATCTGGAGCACCTCAGGCGCCTGCACGCCGGCGGCATCCAGCCGCACTTCCAGCTCGCCCACCTGGCCCAGCTGGAGACCGTCGAGCGACTGATCCGCGCGGGCATCTACACCGGCCCGCTGATCCTCAACTACGTGGCCATCGGTGGCGGTTTCGCCGGCCGGCACCCCGCCGACCTGGTCGAGTTCATCCGCCGTGTGCCGGACGGCGCCGTGCTGACGATCGAGAGCTCCATGCGTGCCGTGGCCCCGATGAACGCCGTCGCCATCGCCCTCGGCCAGCATGTGCGCGTCGGCAACGAGGACAACCTCTGGGGCGCCAAGGGCGAGCGCATGTCGTCGGTGGCCCAGATCGAGCAGATGGTGAAGATCTCCGAGGCCCTCGGCCGCGACATCGCCACCGGAGCCGACGCCAAGCGGATCTACAAGATCGGCGAGTACTACGCCGACGCCGACGAGACCCTCGCCCGCCTCGGCATGGTGCCCAACCGCCGCCCCGGACAGCGCGGCTTCATGCTGCGCGACGTCCAGGCCTGACCCGGCCCCCTTCCCCGCCCCACGAACCCCCGGGAGCTCCCTGTGGCACACGCCGTCCGCTTCTACGAAACCGGTGGCCCTGACGTCCTCACCTGGGAGGAGGTGTCCGTCGGCGACCCCGGCCCCGGCCAGGTGCGCATCCGGCACGAGGCCGTCGGCCTCAACTTCGCCGACACCTACTTCCGCACCGGGCTCTACCCGGTCCGGCTGCCCGACGGCATCGGCGTCGAGGCCTCCGGCGTGGTGGAGGCGGTCGGCGAGGGCGTCACCCACGTCACGGCGGGGGACAGGGTGACGTACACCGGGAGCCCCCTCGGCGCGTACAGCACCGAGCGGGTCATGGACGCCTCGCACCTGATCCGGCTGCCCCGGGAGATCAGCTGCGAGACGGCGGCCGCGATGACCATGCGCGGCCTGACGGCGGCCTACCTCCTGCGCAGGATCCACCCGCTGCGGGAGGGGGACACGATCCTGCTGCACGCGGCCGCCGGCGGCGTGGGCCTGATCGTCTCCCAGTGGGCCGCACTGCTCGGCATCCGTGTGATCGGAACGGTCTCCAGCGAGGAGAAGGCGGAGCTCGCCCGCGCACACGGATGCGAGCACGTCATCCGCTACCGCCAGGAGGACGTGGCCGAGCGGGTGCGGGAACTGACCGGCGGCGCCGGAGTGCCGGTGGTGCTCGACAGCATCGGCAAGGACACCTTCACCGGCTCGCTGGCCTCGCTGGCCCGCCGCGGCCTGCTGGTCTGCTTCGGCACCGCCTCCGGCCCCGTGCCGCCGATCGACGCCATGCAACTCGCCGTCCGCGGATCGCTGTTCGTCACCCGGCCCGCACTCGCCGACTACATCGCCGACCCCGCCGAACGCGACGCCCTGGCGGGAGAGCTGTTCGGCCACGTCGCCTCGGGGCGCATCTCCATCGAGATCAACCAGCGCTACGAGCTCGACGACGCCGTCCAGGCGCACCACGACCTGGAAGCCGGACGCACCACCGGGTCCTCCGTCTTCGCGCTGTGAGGCCGCCGGAGCCCCAGGACCCGTGAGCCATATGAGCACCGCACCCTCCGCCCCCATCCCCTGGAGTGAGCACTCATGACCGACATCCTCCCGTCCGCCGTGCATACCGGCGCGCGGCGCACGTCGATCGACGTGGAACCGCTGACCTGTGCCATCGGCGCCGAACTGCGCGGTGTGAGCCTCGCCGACGCGGCCCGTGACGACGACCTGTTCGCCGAGATCAGGAGTCTGCTGCTGCGGTACAAGGTCCTCTTCCTGCGGGACCAGGACATCTCGCGTGCCGACCATGTCGCTTTCGCCTCGCGGTTCGGCCCGCTGGAGGACCACCCCGTCGCCGGCAGCGACCCCGACCACCCCGGACTGGTCCGGATCTACAAGGACCTGGACAGTCCCCCGGAGCACTACGAGAACGCCCTGCACACGGACGGCACCTGGCGGGTCAACCCGTCGATGGGCGCGGTACTGCGCTGCGTCGAGTCGCCCCCGGTCGGCGGTGACACGATCTGGGTCGACATGGCGGAGGCCTACCGCAGGCTCCCCGACGACATCAAGACCCGCATCGAGGGACTGCGCGCCCGGCACAGCATCGAGGCCACCTTCGGTGCCGTCATGCCGCAGGAGCAGCGTCACGCGCTGAAGGAACGATTCCCCGACGCCGAGCACCCCGTCGTGCGCACCCACCCCGAGACGGACGAGAAGATCCTCTTCGTCAACGCCTTCACGACGCACTTCGTGAACTACCACACGCCCGCGAACGTCCGCTTCGGCCAGGACTTCGCGCCGGGCGCCGGCCAGCTGCTGGCCTATCTGATCAGCCAGGCCGCGATCCCCGAGTACCAGGTGCGCTGGCGGTGGACCCCCGGCAGCGTGGCCATCTGGGACAACCGCTCCACCCAGCACTACGCCGTCCAGGACTACTGGCCCGCCGTCCGCAAGATGGAGCGCGCCGGAATCGTCGGCGACAGACCCTTCTGACCTGCCCCTTCCCCAGCAGTCGAGGTGATGACAATGGAGTTTCCCACCACTGCGCAGCCCACGGCCCCGACCGCGTCGGCCTGGCCCGTCCCCAGACGCTATGCCTGGACGGTCTTCGCCCTCAGCTTCGGCCTGCTGCTCTCCGACTACATGTCCCGCCAGGTGCTCAACGCGGTCTTCCCCATGCTGAAGGCCGACTGGCTGCTGTCCGACGCCGCCCTGGGATCGCTCAGCGGAGTCGTGGCCCTGGCCGTCGGCGTACTCACCTTCCCCATGTCCCTCATGGCCGACCGCTGGGGGAGGGTGCGCAGCCTGCTGCTCGCCGCCACCCTGTGGAGCGTGGCCACCCTCGGATGCGCCCTGTCGGCCAACTACGGGGAGATGTTCATAGGCCGCCTCTTCGTCGGCATCGGCGAGGCGGCGTACGGCAGCGTCGGGATCGCCGTGGTTCTCAGCATCTTCCCGGTCACCCTGCGCGCCACGCTGTCCGGCGCCTTCATCGCCGGCGGCGCCTTCGGCTCCGTGCTCGGCGTGGCCGTCGGCGGCGCCGTGGCCCAGGCGGCGGGCTGGCGCTGGGCGTTCGCCGTGATGGGAATCTTCGGCCTGGTGCTCGCCGCCGTGTACGGAGTCGTGGTCAAGGAACGCAAACTGGCACCGCGCGAACGGCCCACCGCCGGCGAGGAGGACGGCAAGGAGCCCGAGAAGCTGCGCGTCCACCTGCCCCGGCTGTTCTCCTCCGTCTCCGTCGTCAGCGCCTACGTCGGCAGCGGACTCCAACTGTTCGTCGCCGCCACGCTCCTGGCCTGGCTGCCCAGCTTCTTCGACCGCTACTACGGCATGGCGTCGGCGAAGGCGGGCGCGACCGCGGGCGGCTTCGCGCTGATCATCGGCGTGGGGATGATCCTCGGCGGCCTCGTCTCCGACCGCGTCAGCTCCACGGCTCCCGGCCGCAAGTGGGCCGTCGCCGTCGGCTGCAGCCTCGGTTCCCTGCTCCTGCTGACCGTCGCCTTCCAACTGCCCACCGGGCCCGCCCAGTTGCTGGCGCTCGGCCTCGGCTGTCTGCTGTCGGCCGGCTCCGCGGGACCTGCGGCGGCCATGGTGGCCAACCTGACCCCCGCGGCCGTAGCCGCGACCGCGTTCGCCACCCTCACCCTGGCCAACAGCCTGCTGGGCCTCGCCCCGGGCCCCGCCGTCACGGGCGCGCTCGCGGACCGTATCGGCCTGCTGGGCGCCCTGCGTGTCGTCCCCCTCGTCGCGGTCGCGGCCACGGTGGCCTTCCTGATCGGCCGACGCCGGTACACCCGCGACCTCCTCCGCCTCGGTACCACCGCCGAGAAGGCGGAGCCCGAGCAGCCGTCGGAGATCCCCTCATGAGCTCCACCGCGGAACCCACTGTCGTCATCGTCCCCGGACTGCGCGACCACGTCGCGGACCACTGGCAGACACGGCTGGCCGAACGGCTCGCCGAGGCGGGCCGTGCCGTGCGCACCGTTCCCCCGCTGGAGGGCGAGCGGCTCGGCCTGGACGCCCAGGTCGGCAACCTGGCCGCGACGCTGGCGCCCCTGGCCGGTCCCCTCCTGCTGGTCGCCCACAGCGCCGGGGTCATCACCACGGTGCACTGGGCGGCGCGCCACCGCGCCGACGTACGCGGCGCGCTCCTCGCCACCCCGCCGGACTTCGGGACCCCGCTGCCGGAGGGCTACCCCACCCGGGTCGAACTCGCCCGGAACGGCTGGACGCCGGTGCCCCGCGGACCGCTGCCGTTCCCCAGCATCGTCGCCGCCGGCGCCGACGACCCGCTCGGCGCACCGGACCGGGTCGCCGCCCTGGCCCGCGACTGGGGCAGCCGCCTCGTCGAACTCGGCGAGGTCGGCCACCTCAACCCGGCCTCGGGGTATGGCGAATGGCCCTTGGCAGAAGAACTGCTCGCCCAGCTGGAGTCGGGCTCCGCCCGCACCGTACCCGCCGGGGAGCGCGTATGAGCCCGGACCCCGACCTGCTGTGGACACCGGGACCGCGCGAGTCGGAGGACTCCAACGTCGCGCTGTTCATGGCATGGCTGTACGAGACGCGCGGCCTGAGCTTCGCCGACTACGCCGAGCTGTGGCGATGGAGCTCCACCGACCTCCCCGCCTTCTGGTCGGCGGTGTGGGAGTACTACGGGCTGGACGCCGTCTCCGGCTACGAGGAGGTGCTGGCCGACGCCACCATGCCGGGAGCCCGCTGGTTCACCGGCGCGCGCCTGAACTTCGCCGAACGGTGCCTCGCCCGGGCGACCGACGAGCGTCCGGCACTGGTGAGCGTGACCGAGGGCGGCGAACCGGCCGAGATGTCGTGGGACCGGCTGCGCCGTGAGGTGGCGGCCGTGTCCGAAGCGCTCCGGGGCATGGGCGTCGGGCCCGGCGACTGTGTCGCCGGGTACCTCACGAACCTTCCCCAGGCGGTGGTGGCACTTCTCGCCACCGCCGCGGTCGGCGCCGTGTGGACCGTCTGCTCACCCGACTTCGGCACCCCGAGCGTGCTCGCGCGCCTGCGGCAGGCCGAGCCGAAGGTCCTCGTCGCGGCGGACGGCTACCACTACGGAGGCAAGGACCACGACAGACGCGCCACGGTCACCGAACTCCTGGACGGCCTGCCCACGGTCCGCCACCTCCTGGCCGTCGACAACCTCTTCCCGCCGCGTACGGACCAATGGCCCGTACGACGCGGCGTCACGGTCCACGCCTGGTCCGCGCTGCCGGCCGCGGACCGGGCGCCGGTCTTCGAGGACGTGCCCTTCGACCACCCGCTGTGGATCCTCTGGTCCTCCGGAACCACCGGTGTCCCCAAGGGGATCGTGCAGGGCCACGGCGGCATCGTCGTCGAACTGCTGAAGGCGCTGGGGCTCGGCGCCGACCTGCGCCCGGACGACCGGTACCTGTTCGTCACCTCCACGAGCTGGATGGTGTGGAACTTCCTGGTCTGCGGGCTGCTGCACGGCAGCACGATCGTCCTGTACGACGGCAGCCCCACGCGCCCCGACGCCGCCGGCGCCTGGCGCGTCGCCGAACGGACCGGCGCGACGATGGTCGGGGTGGGCGCGGCCTACCTCGCGGCCGTGGAGAAGTCGGGTCTCCACCCCGCCGCGGACCTCGACCTCGGTGCCGTGCGCTCGGTCCTCCAGACAGGCTCGGCCATGGCGACGAGCACCTGGCGATGGGTCGACGAGCGGCTCACCCCCGGGGTGTGGCTCCAGTCGATCTGCGGCGGCACCGACATCTGCTCCGTCCTCGCGGGCGGCACACCGCTCCTGCCCGTACGCGCCGGCCGTATCCAGTGCCCGGCGCTGGGTGTGGCGCTGGCCGCCTGGGACGAGTCGGGCCGGCCCGTGACCGGCGGACAGGGCGAACTGGTGGTGACCGCGCCACTGCCGTCCATGCCCCTGCGCTTCGTCGACGACCCCGGCGACGCGCGGTACCGGGCCAGCTACTTCGACACCTATCCGGGGGTGTGGCGGCACGGCGACTGGGTGACCGTGGACACGGACCTCTCCGTCGTCGTGTCCGGCCGCTCCGACTCCACGCTCAACCGCATGGGCGTGCGCATGGGCTCCGCCGACATCTACGCGGTGGTGGAGCAGGTGCCCGGCATCACGGACAGCCTCGTCGTCGGCGTCGAACAGCCCGACGGGGGCTACTTCATGCCGCTGTTCGTCGTGACGGAGACCGACACGGCGTCCGACGGCCTTCTGCGGGAGCGGATCACGGCGGCCATCAGGCAGCGGCTGTCGCCCCGCCATGTGCCCGACGTGATCGTACGAGTGCCCGCCGTGCCCCGCACACTGACCGGCAAGAAACTCGAGGTCCCCGTCAAACGCCTGCTCCAGGGCGCGCGCGTCCGCGACGTGGCGGGCCGGGGCACGGTGACGGACGGCCACATGCTGGACTGGTTCGCGGAGTACGCAAGCCGGGCCGGTGCGAGCCCTGGACCACCGGCGAACGGCTGACCGGCCCCGCTGCGGGCGGACTGGATCGGTCGTGATCCACCTGGGAGCCCGCCGGGGCCTGAGCCGTGTTGCCGGAAGCGTGATCACGCGGCGCCCTTCGCCGGGGCCGGTGCCCGGGCACGTCAGAGCGCGAACGCAGGGACCCCGGGGATACGGGTCGGACCGCACACCCCCTGTGCCCGCGAGGGCGTCGCGGGCGGCGGCGTGAGGGCCGGCCCGATCAGCGGCATGACGGCCGCCAGCATTTCCGCCTCGCTCGATGTCCCGTCCACGACCACATCGGCCGCTGCCAGGGAAGGCGCGACGTGGGCTGCGTGGCGGTCCCTGCCGGTCTGCAGATAGTTGCGCAGGGACAGTCGGGGGTCCTGCCGCTGCGCCTCGATCTTCCGGAGGATCTTGCGGGCCAGGCGTATGTCGTCGGGGGTGTCGACGTACACCCGCCACGCCGCCCGCCGGACCACGGACGGCAGTGACAGCGCGAACAGGCCCTCGACGACCACCAGCTGCACGCCGGGACGCAGCAGCGCCGCGTCGATGGCGTCTGTCACCGCTGTCTCGTCGATCGACCCCGGATGGTTCCAGTCGAGGATGGCGTGCCCGTCGGCACTGACCGTCCACACACCCCTCAGGGGGTCGTGCGCGGGCACGTAGTAGTCGTCCAGATGGACCAGGGACACGCTCTCGGGACACTGCAGCGACAGGGCTTCGGCAAGGGTGGACTTGCCGGATGCGGTGCCGCCTGCGACCGCCAGTACACCCGTCATACCGGGCGCTCCTCATGTGCTCAAAGGGGATGGTCGAAGCGGCCGGACTAGCCGGGTGCAGGGACTGTACGGCGGCGTGATCGCCCATGGCAAGCAGGGAAAAGCGGCCCTCGTAGGCCACCTCGTCCCGCAGAGCCGTGAGCGCTGCCGTGGCACACAGGTCCTGCGGGTTGTTCCGAGCCGACCCGCCGCTCGCACCCGTACACGAGTCGGTTCCGGGACGCTCTCGGCAAACAGCGGGCAGAGGCCGGCCACGACACGCATGCGACGCGATCGAGCGCCTGACGCGGAGCAACGCGGAGAACATCCGATTGCGGGTGCCGAGGTCCGCTTCCATGCTGAGGGTATGGGCGACCCCGTCACCGCACCCATTGCCCTGGGCATGACGCCGCGGGCGCTGTGCATGGCCCCCGACGGCCGACGTGTCTACGTCTCCAGTTCCCAGGGCGGGAGGGTGCTGGTGGTGGACACCGCCACCCACCACGTGATCGACTCGCTCGTCTGCCCGTCACCCAGGGAGATGACCGTCACCCCCGACGGCGGCCGTCTCCATGTGGCGACCGCCTCGGGAGTGTCCGTCGTCGACACCCGCACGAAAGCCGTGACGGGCACCGTCTCCCTCGGCGAACGTCCCAGCGACCTCGCGCTGGACCCGGTCAGGAAGCGGGTCTATGCGAGCACCTCCGTGGGCGGCTTCATCTCGGTGATCGACACGGACTCGGACACGGAGATCCGCCGGATTCCGACGAACGGCCACCCGTCCGCCCTGGCGGTCTCTCCGGACGGCAGCCGCCTGTACGCGTCCGACCTCGTGGTGTCCGCGGTCATGGTGATCGCCACGGACAGCGGGCAGCCGGTCGGCACACCCGTCCCGGTCGACAGTGACCCCGTCGGCCTCCTCGTCACGCCCGACGGCCGCCGTGTCGTCGCGACCGGTTTCCAGAGCCGGACCATCACCGTGATCGACGCCCTGACTCCCACCGTCGACGCCGTCATCCCCGTCGGTCCCTTCCCCGCCGACCTGGGAGTGTCCCCGGACGGGCAACGCCTGTACGTGTCCCTGCAGGGGGCGGACGCGATCGGGGTGCTGGATGCCCACACTCTGAAGGTCCGCCGGAGGCTGCCCCTCGGGGCTCCGCCCTTCGCCCTGGCCCTGACGCCCGACGGACTGCGCGGCTATGCCACGGCACGGGACATGGACTTCCTGCTGCCGTTCGACACCCGGGTGGTCTCGGCACCGGTGCCGTCGCGTCCGGAGGCCGTGGCCGCGCATCCGGACGGACGGCGCGTGTACGTCACCGCCTTCGGCGACGACGAGGTGGCCGTTGTCGGTCCGCGCGAACGGCCGATCGACGCCGGTCCGGGCCCGAACGCCGTACGGCTCACCCCCGACGGCCGCCACGCGTACGTCGCCAACACCGGCGCGGGCACAGTGACGGTGCTGGACACCCGTACCGACGACACACTCGAGACGATCCAGGTGGGCGCCGACGCTCTTGCGCTCGCCATGCCCGAGGACGGCCGGCACGTGTACGTCCTCGGGCCCGGCGAGGTGTCCGCGATCGACACGGCCACTCGCGAGATCACCGGCACGGCGCCCGTGCCGGCCGACCCACAGGACATCGCGGTGTCGCGTGACGGCAGCCGCCTCTACGTCAGTGTCCACGGGCCGTCCGTCGCCGTGTTCACCACCGACCCGCTCGCCATGACCGGCGAGCCGGTCGCCCTCGACAGCTTCCCCGGCGCTCTGGCGGTGTCCCCGGACGGCCGCGAGCTGTACATCGCGGAATTCTCCGGCCTGGCGGTGTCGGTCTTCGACACACTCGCCCGTACGGTGACGGCCACCGTCGACATCGGCCGCATTCCCGCCGGCCTCGTCCTGTCCCCGGACGGCGGGCGCCTCTACGTCGCCTGTCCGTTCGCGCATGTCGTCGTCATCGACACACAGACCCGGACAGTGGCGGGGGAGCCGATCCCGGTCCACGGAGGGCCGAGGGCTGCCGCGGTGAGCCCGGCTGGAGACCGCCTCTACGTCCTCGCGGGAGGGACCTCCACCGTGTGCGTGATCGACACCGGGACGGGGACCGTGACCGAGCGCCTCTGCGTCGGCCTCGCCCCGGGATCGGGATCGGCTTTCCTCCCGGGGCCCGGGGCGGTGGCACTCACCCCCGACGGCAGGCGCGCCTACGTCGCGAATCGGGAGGCGGGGACCGTCTCGGTCGTCGACACTCTGACGACCGGCATCCCGGTGGGCAGCCGTCCCGTGGGCGTCGCGGTGTCCCCGGACGGAGGCCGCGTGTATGTCGCGCAGTCCGGCGCGGGCACGGTGTCGGTGATCGACACCAGCGATGACAAGGTGACGGGAGCCCCCGTTCCCGTCGGCGGACAGCCGCGTGCGCTCGGCCTGTCACCGGACGGAGCGCGGCTCTATGTCACGGACACCGCCGGCGGCCGCGTCGTCGTCCTCGACACCGCCTCCCGTTCGGTCGTCGGTTCACCGGTGGCCGTCGGCGGCACCCCCTTGGGGCTCGCCGTCGCCCCGGACGGGACCCGCGTGTACGTGACCGATTCCAGCTCTGCCACCGTGTCGGTCATCGACACGGCCGGCCTTGAGGTGAGCGGCCCCCCTGCCGCCGTGGGCGTGTCTCCGCTCGGCCTGGCCCTCGCACCGGGCGGCGGGCTCCTGTACGTGGCCGACAGCGGCGCCGACGAGGTACTGGTCGTCGACACGGAGCTGCTCAAGGTGAAGGACCGCATCCTCCTGCCTGGGGCCCCGCACGGTGTCGCCGTCAGCCAGGACGGCAAGATCCTCGTCGCCACCCTCCCCGCCTTCGGAGGCCTGGCGGTCGTGGAGACCGCCACCGGCGAGCTCGTCGGCGCGCCGATCCCGACAGGGAAGGCGCCCCACGGTGTCACCCTCGCCCCGGACGGGCGGCACGCCCTTGTGACCGACACCGGGTCGGACACCCTGTCCGTGGTGGATCTCTGAGTCACCCCGGGTCTCCACGCCTCGCCGATGTTCTGTGCGGTGCCGTGCGGGGCCGCCGTCGACTCCGTTGGACAGGCGTAGCGGGCAGGGTCACGATGGTGATCAGTCGGGCTCGGTGTGACGACCGGTCCGCCTTGAACCCGTGCCTGGCGGCAGAGGAGGCACCTCATGGCCTTCGGTATCTCGTTCGAGCCGACGTTCAAACACACGCCCTGGGTCGACGCCGTGGACCGGGTCGCGGCCGGCGGTGACAACGGGTTCAACATCCGCTTCCAGCGTCTGGAAGCGGACCTCGGCACGGTCGGCAGGCGCTTCACCGACGTCAGCGCGGCCCTGGACGCGCTCGCCGCGACCGCGGAAGTGGCGCGCAGCGTCAACATCGCGCCCGTCCTCAGCACGATCGGCCCGGCCGGATGGGAGATCTCGGACGCGGGCGAGGCGAGCAAGCCGTCCGACGCGGACGAGGCCCAGGGCGCCGTGGCCGTCCAGCTACCGACAAGCGGCGTGATCACCGGTTTCCGGGCGTTCGGCACCTGCAGCGGGACCGGCAAGCTGAAGGTCGACCTGGTGCGGCGCAAGCTCACCGGGGGCACCGAGAAGAAGATCGTCCAGATCGTCGCCCAGCCCGACCAGGCGTTCCCGCAGGAGAAGGCCCCCGCCCCCGCCGACGCGGGGATCGACCCCGAGGCGTCCTACTTCATCGTCGCCCACACCGACGGCGCGGCCACGGAGGACACCATGGTGCTCACCGGATTCGTCGTGAGGTTCAGGGAGACGCGCTGAGCGCCGTCAGGGGGCCGGCGGTTGCGCCGTACGGCCCGGGTCCGTGTCCACGGTGCGGCGTCGCCGGTAGCGGTGGTACGTGCGCGAGACGTCGCGTGCCAGGAAGGGCTGGTCCACGCCGTCCTCGCCGAACTGCACGTGGCTGCGGCGCAGTTCCGCCGTGTTGATCTCGATTCCCAGGGGACAGAGGTTCTCGAGGACGTTCATCACATAACCGAACTGGTCCCGGTCGAGTACGGCGCCCTGAGACAGCTCCACGCGTACCTCGTACGGGTCCGCCAGTCCCCGGCGGGCGTGGCCCAGGCAGACCATCAGCGCCAGCCCCTCCCGGGAGGCCGTGACGCCGATCCGGCCGCCCGTGGAGTTCACCAGGGACAGCGGAGGCGACTCCCCGCCGGACGGCGCGGGCACCTCTGCGGTGAACCACCGGAACTCCGCGGGCGGCCGCTCGCCGTGCTTGGGGGGTCTGCCGGGCAGCAGACAGACCGCGGCCAGCAGGAGCAGCCGGTTCCCGTCCGGGTCCCAGACCCCGTGCACGCTGTAGAAGCCGCTCTCCAGCAGTGCCTCGACGCGCGCCGCCACGGCGGTCCGCAGCGCGTCCCCACTGCCGAGTGCGGTGAGCTGCGCCGAGGTGAACGGGTACGCCACGAGCTGATCGACCACGACGACCTCGCGCACCTCCTGGGTGAAGGCGGCACCGTCCGGGGTCAGCAGGTCCCCGGCGACGAGGGACGCGACCTGGGCAGGCGGCGTGACCGGCTCCCCTCCGGCCACGCCCTGCAGGACGCTGTCGAGGCCACCGCCGGTCAGGGGCGCGGGGGCGGCCCCCAGCCCCTGCGCGGCGAAACGGTCCTCGGCCACGCGGACCGCCTCGGCGGCCAGGACGTGCAGCCCTTCCGGGGAGGCGTCCGCGCTGTGTCGGGCCTGGAAGACAGCCGTCGCGCCCGGTGCCATGGTCGCCGGGCCGTCGATCGTCAGCCCGGACATCGGCAGGCCGGAGACGAAGAACGTGCCGGAGGTGAGCGGGTGGACCGTGCGCAGACCGCAGGGTTCCGCCAGCCATCCGCCCACCGGGTCGTCGGCGAAGGGGCGGGGGTCCAGAGTGCGTGCCAGGTCTGCCATGTCCCCTGTACCGGCGGCCAGTTCGGGGACGGCATCGGCCATCGCCTCGAGCCGCTGCCGGCCGAACCGCTCGAGGGTCGCGCCCAGGCCGAGTTCGTGGAGCGGGTCGGGCTCCTCGACATGGGCCCGGCGCAGCGTGACGGTGCCCGTATCCTTCAGCGCGCGCACCAGCCGGACGAGGCGGGCCAGGGCGACGGCGAGCGAGGGAGCCATGTGACGTACCGCCGGCGGGCCCGCCGGCCTGCTCACCTCGGTGGTCAACACCCGGCGGGCGTCCTCGAGCTGCTCGTGGCGCTCGGCCGGCATCAGGGGTGGCACGGGGCTGTCCAGGTCGAGCAGGTACAAGGTGCGCAGGACGCTGTGGAACCTGGCGCGCCGGGCGGCCCCCGTGGCTCCGACGTCCACCAGCCGGGTGGACAGGGCCAGCGGATTCTGACGCTCCTGTACGCGAAACCGCCCGGTGACCCCGAAGCGGGAGGGCAGTCCCGCGTTCGGAGTGCCGTCCTCGCCGGGGCCGTTCAGCGCGTTCTCCAGACCTGCCGGAGTGGGCAGGCGCCAGGAGGTGAACATCATCAGCCGGGCGCGGTAGTTGGCGTCGTCCTCGTCGGGCAGCCGGCGGACGCCGAGATCCCGGCCGAGCGAGTCGAGGGCTCCGAGGAAGGCGAGTTCGACGTGCCTGCAGGCCGAGATCTCCCGCGCCTGACGGATGATCCGCTGCTTCTCCAGGGTGGCGAGATAGGCCAGACGGGCGAGGAGACCTTCGAGGAGTACGCCCTCCACGAGCTCCCCGGCCTCGTCGTCCGGCAGAGCGGCCCCCAGTACGTCGTCGGCGGGGATCGGGGCGTGACAGTCCGCGGCGGCGACGACATGCACCTGCGCCGTGACGCTGAGCGCGTCGCCGGTGCCGTCCGCCGGGAGGAACACCGGAAGGAGCGTGTCCGCGCCCGAGAAGGGCGCGTACACCACCGGTGGCAGCTTCCGGCCCCCGCCGGCCGAGCATCGTACGACGACGGCCTGATCGGCCAGCGGCCGGCGCAGCCTCACCAGCAGGACGGGTTCGTGGAACGGACCGGTGACGGTGAGCGCGCCCTGGGACAGGGGCACGGTGCGCCGCCGTGCGGCGGCGGCGTAGACCGGTGGCAGCGCGGCGAGCGCTGTCTCCAGCCCGGACGTGTCCAAGGGGCGGCTGTCCGGGGCGAGCGCCGTCATCGCGACCCCCGCGCCGATGCCGCTGCCGTCGGCCCGAACTCACCGGAGGCCTTGAACCCAACCTCACCGGAGGCCCTGAACCCAACCTCACAGGATGCCTTCAACCCAACCTCACACGATGACGATGTCTTCCAGCGAGTCGACGAGCAGGGCGATCTCCGTGGGACTGATCTCGACGTCCTGCAGGGGCTCCAGCACCTGCGCCCCCTGCGGCACCTCCGGCCCGTCGAGCGGTACGGACGGCAGCCGCCGCGGAAACCGGCGCAGCCGCAGGTCGCGGGCGTCCACCACCCCGGGCTCCTCCATGACCGCCCAGAGCACCTCGCTGTAGCGGACGGGCTCGCCGATCCCCAGCGCCAGCACCCGGCGCCGCACCCGCTCCAGGATCCGGCTCTTGAGGGCGATGGCCTCGGGGGAGACCTTGACGGCCTCGGGCAGGCCGACCGGAATGGGCAGGCCGTCCACCGAGATCTTGCAGGCCAGACCCACGCTGACCTGCTGGGCCTGCTCGATCTTCGGCCCGATGCCAACGGGACGCACCTGGTCGAGGGCCGCCGCGACGCGCTCGCGCAGCTGGCCGGAGCCCTCCCAGATGGCGCCCTCGTCGGGTGCGACGAGCACCGTGAAGAAGGAGGGGTCGCCCAGGCTGCGTTCCTGGGAGAACAGCCGCTCCAGGAAGGAGAAGCTGCCGAAGATCGGCTGGTTGATGTCGAGACCGCCGAACAGGTCCTTCACCAGCACCTGGCGTACGCCGGGGACCAGCGCGGCCGTGATCCGCATCGACTCGGGCGACCAGATGTTGCGCGGATGGGCGAGCAGGAGGTCCCGGTAGCGGGAGTCGCTCCAGTACATCTCGCCGCCGCTGGTCGCGGTGGTGTGCTCGATGGTCACGACCTCGGTACCGGCGGCCTCGTTGAGCCGGCGCACCTCGTTCGTGCGGGGATCGGCCGGGTTGAACCGGCTGATCCTGCCCGGGAAGGTGCCGTCCTCGGCCGCGATGTGAGGGTCGGCGGTGAACTGGGGTCCCGGCGCGAAGGCCTTCACGGCGACGGTGACCTGCCGAGCGCCGTTGGTGAGGGTGGCGGACTCGTCGACGAAGTAGTCGTGGCCACCGGTGGTGAGCAGGCGGGTGCCGCGCTCGATCCCCACGTCGGGGACGTCGGAGGGCAGGTCGGCCACGAGTTTGAGCGTGACCTTCCCGACGGCGCGGTGATGCGGCCGGGGCAGGCCCAGTTCGGCGCCCAGACGGGTGAGGGCGTCGCCGACCGCCGTGCTGACGCGGGTGTCCTCGTAGGCCAGTCCCAGATGGACCCAGGCCCGCGCCTCCTCCAGAGCGATGATCTCCAGGATCTTGCGCAGGGTGCTGCCGGCCGTCAGGTCGACGTCGGAGCCGAACAGCACCTGTGCGGCGGCCTTCTTCTCGTCCAGGAGCCTGGCCAGCGGTTTGGGGACGAAGCCTTCCGGGGTGATCCCGAAGGGTTTGCCGGAGCCGCTGATGCGCACCAGTTCCTCCAGGTCGGCTGCCTGATTCTCCTCAGCCATCGGCCGCGACCTCTCCGATCGTGCTCTGCAGGACGTCGCCGAGCACCGTGCGCAGGACGACGTTCACCTCCCAGCGCCGACTGCCGGGGACGGTCTCGGTGAGGGTGAGGTCGAGCACCTCGGCCACCCGGGTGTCCACCGAGACGGTGCGCAGCACGGACAGCCGGAGCATCTCCAGGGCCATGGGCGGGGTGAGCCCCTGAGTGAGCACCTGGAGTCCGTCGAAGCCGAACCGCAGATGGAACGGGTCGGTGCCGGGCGCGGTGAGCAGGGCGACGGCCAGGTCCTGCACCAGGTTCTCGCCGCCCTCGACCCGGGCGAGGTCCCGGCCGTCGGCGCTCTCGGTGAAGACGATGTCGTGGCCGATGCCGTCGGGGCTGCTGGGCCGCAGGGCGACGCCGTGGCCGAGCCAGCGGCGCTCGGCGTCGGCGCCCACCTCGCGGGCGGGCACGGGGCCGGGGGGCATCAGACCACCTCCACGGTGCTCTTCGTACGAAGAGTGATCTTGTTGGCGGCGAGGGTGAGATCGGCGTCGGTGCTGATCTCGATGTTGCCCGAGGAGTCGATCGCGATCCGGGCTTTCTTCGCGGCGTGTTCGATGACCACCTGGTCGGACGCCGCGTCCTCGGGCCGAACGCCGACTTCTGTCATCAGCGCCTTGCCCACACTGATCCGCAGTCCGCGCACCTCGATCACGCGGTTGCCCCGACCGTCGATGAGGTCGTGACTGGCCTCGTCGCGGGGGCGCGGCGCCGTGGCCGGATCCCCGCCCGACGCACCCTCGACGCCGGTTCCGGCCAGATTCGTCGGCAGGCTCAGCCACCAGTCGCCCAGGTGGGACTTGGGCGCCTTGCCGTTCTCCCACAGGGCTCCGGCGACGACGGCGTTCTGCGGCTCCTCGCGGTAGTGCAGGCTGACCACCCGCATGCCGGGGTAGTGCGGCACGATCAGGCCTGTCCCGCCGAAGGCGTACGGGGTGAGATACGGCTTGCCGACCAGTTGGGTTGGCGTTTCCGCGGGGGCGGCCTTGCCGGGCACGTTGGGGGAGGGTGTGTCGGCCAGCCCTTCGTCGAGGGAGAGCGTCTGGGCGGCCACGTCGTGCCCGTCGCGGAAGGCCGGGGCGACGTCCTGCCCCCGGACCAGTCCCACCTCGTGCGTACGCCGGTCCAGGGCGGCCCGGCGGCGTTGCTCCGCCAGGCTCGCCGCGAGCTTGGCGGCCTCGTCGCAACTGCCCGACCTCGGCCCAACGGCCCGCCGGTCGTCACCGGTGCGGCGCTCCACGGTGAGCCGGGTGACGAAACCCTCGGCGGCACTCAGCAGATGATGGACGCCGACGACGCCGTATTCCTCGAGATTGCGGAAGGGCGCGCCTACCCCCAGCCCGCCGACGGCACCGCCGACCGCGTCGCCGAGCGGACCGACGGCCGAGTGCGCGAGCGTACCGGTCATGCTCGCCGGGGCGGGGAGGGGCAGATCCGCGCTCACCATGTCGCCGACGCCGATGTCCGGGCGGCCGAGCAGGGTGAGGTCGAAGCGGCGCACCTCCGGCGCTTCGAACGGGGAGCCGAGTGACACGGCGTCCGGATCACGCTCCACCACCGGCCGGCTCTCCACCAGTCCCGTGGCGGGTGTCAGCTCCCAGGTGTCGCCGCCGCCCACCGGCTTCGTCCACCGCCCGACGTGCAGTCGCCCCGCGCGCAGGAACATCGGCACCTCGGCGCGGGCGTCACCGTCGTGGGCGAGGCGGGCGAGGTCCTTCAGCGCCTGGACGACGGATCCGTCGGCGCAGACGTCGAGGGCACCGTCGACCGGCGTGTCCGGTCCCTCGCCCAGGACCGGTACGCCCACCGTGCTGTCCCGCTGGCACAGTTCGCGCGCGTAATCGACCACGGAGGTGTGCGGCACCTTCGTGTCCATGCGCGGGTGTCGGCACTGCATGCGGTAGTAGGCCGCGTCGATGCCCTCGAACCGGGCACGGTAGGTGAACTCCGCGCGGGAGCGTTCGACGGCGAGCACACGGCCTTCGAGGACCTGGCTGTACCCGTCGTCCTCGCCGCTGCCGCCCGGCAGGGGGGAACCGATGGCGGCGAGCGCCGAGGTGACGAACCCGCGCTTGAGGTCCCACCAGCCGAGCCGGATCTCCAGGTGCACATAGGGGCCCGCCGCGACGGTGTCGTAGTCACGGTCCCGCATTCCGTCCACGGTGACCGCGAAGGTCGCGCCGCGCAGCGTGTTGTCCGCGTCGACCCGGATCTCCGCCGGGTGGTCGGTGTGGGTCAGTCGCAGCGGCTCGGACTTCGTGTCGGGGAAGCCTTTGCCGTCGTCCTTGCGGAACACCAGCGCCCAGCCGGCCTGGAACCCGACCACCGCCTCGGTCGTGGGATCAGACAAGGAGGTCATGGACGTTCCCTTCCCGTGGCACGGCGCCGCGCAGCGGTGGACCGCCCGCCCCCGCTTCCCTGAAGCCCGCGACGATGCGGCTGCCGACGTCCCCCGGTTCCACCAACGCGCCTGCCGCGAGGCGTAGTTCGGTGACCAGGATCTCGATCACCAGTCCCGTGGTCTGTGAGGTCCCGAACGCCATGGGCCGGCCGACGACCACCGGCGCCGACCCGACCACCCGGCCGCCGTCCAGCACGACGAGATACGGGCGCACCGCGGCAGAACCGAGCGCGTCAGGCGGCGGCGCGGTCAGGCCGGCTCTGACATCCGGCTCGCGGGAGGCGTCGCGCGGCGCCTGTTCCTCCGCCCCGTCCACGACCACGCGGGTGCGGTCCAGCGCCAGTGTCCCGACGATGTCGCCGGTCATCGCGACCAGGGTGACGGCGAGCGCGCGGCCGTTCGCCGTCACCCGGACCTGCTGCGGCAGGCCGCGTGCGGGGTTGAACGGCAGCGGGCCGAAGCCGGCCGGCAGGGCGCTCGTCACAGGAACTCCGTCGCGGTGGAGGCGGCCAGCATGCCCGCGTCGACGAGCAGGTCGACGCGCCCGGGAGGAGCCACGTGCTGGAGCCCGATGGTCACCTGGATGGTGTCGATCCGCTGCGTGGACGCCATGAACTGCAGCTCGGTCACATGCATGTTCATCCGGACGGACATGCGGGTGGCCAGGATGAGTCCGGAGACCTTGCCGCCGGTGAAGCGGCCGATCGCACCGCCTCGTCTGGCGAAGCTGGCCATCAGCTCCAGGCCCTGCTTCCACGCGTGGCGCTGCGGCCCGATCAGCAGCGCGGAGAGGCCGGCGCTCTCGTCGGCGTTGCCGACCGCGGCCCGGAAGGCGGGGGTGCCGATGGGCGGCATGGTGTAGCGCTCGGTGAACGTGAGCTGCTGCACGGCGAACAGGGGGACGGCCAGAAGGCCGTCGGTGAGGATCGCCGACGGCAGCCGCTGGAACTCGTCGAGTCTGGACGTGGACGTCATCAATCGCTCACCGCCTTGAACTCGAGCTCCACGCCGGGCTTGCGCAGCTTGGCGCCGAGGATCTCCTCGAACGCGGCCGCCAGTTCGGGGGAGTTGGTCACCCACTGGACCCCGCGGAGGCCGTTCTCCCGGGCGAAGGCCAACTGCCGTTCCAGCTCCGCCTCGAGGACGATGCCCGACTTCTCCTCGTACAGGGCGATCCGTTCGCGGGCCGACATCGGGGGAGGGGGCTTCATCTGCGTCGCGACGTCCGGTGTCTCGTGGGCCTCCCACGGCCGGTCGCGGCGGGGGAATCCGCCCTGGATCTCGCCGGACGCCTTGCCCTCCTTCGGCGTGGCCACACGGCCCTTGAGGTGTCCGGACTCGGCGAGCGGCACGCCCGTGTACTTGGTGTCGCGCACCCAGCCCTCCACGATGCCGTCGATCCCGATCGTGGTGAAGCCACGGACCGGCTGCCGCAGACGGCCGGTCCACTCGAAGGAGGAGCCGGTCCACTTCTGCTGGAAGGCACCGGCCTCGAGATGGGGGCCGCTCCTGGGGACGGCCTTGCCCGGCCTGATGCGGTGGTGGGCGACGAGCACGGCGATGACCATGCGGTTGCGCTCGGCGAGGTCGCCCGACCCGCCGATGATGGCCTTGACGGCCTCGGCGACCGCGTTTCCGCCCCTGCCCCGGAAGAGGGCCACCAGGGTCCTCGCCCAGTCGTTCACCCGCTTCGACTGGGTTCCGGCGTACTGCCGGGCGCTGTAGGGCTCGTACGGCCCCCTGCGGCCCTTGGGCACCGGCCGTACCGGGCGCGGCGGGTGGTTCTCCATGGCCTGAAGCAGGGAGCGTGCGGCGCCCTCGATCGCGGGATGAATTCCGGGGGCCAGCTTGGGTGGGTTGACCAGGGGGAGCAGCCGCGAGATCTCCGCGGCCTTCGGGGGAGGCACGGGCGCGTGGGAACGCGTCAGCCCCAGCTGGGTCTCCATCTGGTTGCGCAGTCCGGTGTGCCAGTCGTGCTCGCCGCCGGTGAGCGTCTCCCGCACGGTCTGCTGGAACGTCCTGAGGTTCTCGAACTCCTTGACCAGGGCCCGCATGTCGGCCTCCTGCGCGGCAGGGCTGCGCGCGGCACGGGTGCCCTTGGCGCGCAGGACGTCGCGGTCCTCGAGGAGGCGGACCAGTAGTTCCTGGAGGCGGTCCCGGGACGCGTTCAGCCGGTTCTCGTGCACGCCCAACGCCCGCAGCAGCAGCCACTCGACGAGGGCGTCGGCGGCCTTGGTGCCCTTGACGTCTCCGTAGACCTGCTTCAGGACCTTCGTGATCGCGCGGACGGAGCGGTTCCTACGACTCCACGCGCGCAGCCCCTCGAGGGCTGCCGCGCGGTCGGCTGCGACGTTCATCGGTCGGTGCCCTCCTTGCGCGCCGGAGGCGGTGGCGGTGGTGGCGGAGCGGCCGTGGGGGCGGGGGCGGGTCCACCGGAGGGCTGAGGTGCGGGAGCGGGGCCGCCTGTGGGGGCGGGCTCCTCGGTCGGGTCCAGAGTGCCGTGCAGCAGGCCCTGTTCCCGGCTCCAGTCCGCGATCACCGGGCCGAGCACCTTGGCCGTGATCGTGTCCATCACCTCCATGACGGCGAACTGGGTGACGGCCTGCGCCATGGCGTGCTTGAGCAGCTCGTCGGTGGTCTGCGCCACGATCGTGCGCCACATCTGCACGGCCACGGGGCGCTCGGCGGCGTGCGCCGCCTGGCGGGCCGCCCGCACCGCCTGTGCCGCCTTTCCGACGATCTTGGCGCCGGCCGCCGTGTGCCCGAGGTCGAATACCGCGAAGGCGAGCCCGACGGCGGCCATGAGCTGGGCCGTCTCGACCTCCTGCCACCGCACAAGCGCTTCCGGGTCCTCCAGGGAGCGGTACAGCTGTCCCTGCTCCTCCGCCTCCTTGTAGTCCCGGTACGCGAGCGCGGCACCGGCGGCGCCGGAGATCAGCCCCGCGACCGTCGCGCCGAGCGGAGCGCAGAGCAGGGCGAGCACGACGACCCCCGCGGTGCCCGCCACCTTGAGCACGGAGTCGAGGTGCGCCTTGCGGCCGATCGCCAGATTCACCCCGAGGGCGTACTCCGGAAGGCCTCCCGCATACGGCTCGAGCTCCTCGTCGGCCATGCCGTGGATGCCTCTGAGGGTGTACCGGATCCCGCGATGGTCCTTGCCGCCCTCGTTCTCGACCCAGTGCGAGGTCTCCAGCGCGAAGAACGCCCCGCCCTTCTCCTCCTGCGTCCCGCGGGTCATCTCGTCGTTGGCCCTGGCCATCCGCTCGAGCAGCGCCGCGAGATAGGTACGGACGTACGAGGGGTCTGTGTGGGCCGACCTGAGGAGGTCCTCGATGTCCTCGACCTGGAGAAAGAGGGGGTCGACCTGGTTGACCAGGGCGCGCCGGGCGTTGACGCCCTCCTCCAGCTGCCCGACGGTCCACGACCGCCCGCCGTGCACGGCCACGTAGGCGGTCGCCAGGCGTTCGATCCGGGCGTCGTCGAGCTGACTCAGGGTCCGCGCGTCCACGGCCCCGATGGGTGCGGGGGCCTCGTAGTGGGACCCGTGATATCCGCCGCGGTATTTGGTCTCACGGGCGGACAGGACCTGGCGCACGGTTCCCGTGACGCCGGTGCGTTCGGCATGGCGTACGGCCCTGCGCAGCACCAGCAGCTTGACGACGCTACCGCCGAGCACGTCCAGGGCCTGGGCGAAGTGCTGGAGCGTCTCCTCCTTGTGGCCCCCGCGCCGCTCCTCGATCGCCGCGCGCGAGGAGCGCAGTTGCTGGAGCAGGAGGACCCGGCACGTCTCGGCGTACATGTACATGCACCCGGTCGTCAGATGCTGCCGGACGTCCTTGAGGAACTGCAGCCCCCAGGAAGCGGCCTGTGCCCCCGCCTGCCCGGCGTACGGTCTGACCAGCGCGGCGTTGGCCGAGTGCCCGTACGTCGCCGCCACGTCATTGGCGAGTTCACGGACCAGGCCGGCGACCTCGGCGAGGACGCGCATGAACTTCAGCTCGGGGGCCTGCCCGGGGCGCAGGTCGAGAAAGCCGTTGTTGCCCTTGCCGTCGCCCCGCACGGTCACCTCGCTGGTGACGTTGCTCCTGAGTGTGGCCAGTCCGATGCCGTGGGCCCGCGTGGCGATCACACGGGCGCAGTTCACGGTGAACATCCCCGGGTAGGCGCAGTCACCGGGGACGTCGAGCAGGCGGGCGATGCGGAGCATGCTCTCCTTGAGGCGGGTTCCGCCGTGGGCGAGCCTGAGCAGGGAGGGCTCACCGGCGTAGGGGGCACAGGTGAGTTCGCCGCCCTCGACTCCGGTCACGGGCCAGACGTTTCCCCGCCCCTTGCCATGAGGGCGGCCGGGGGTACCGCGTACGGACTCCTCGTCCCCGGCGCCGGGGCGGGATACGGCGTCCCTTCCCGCCGGGGTGCCCGAGGGGGGCTTCCCGGGGGCCTTCGGCGGGGCGGGTTTCGCACCGGGCTTCGGGGCGGGCTTGCCCCGGGGCTTCGCGCGCGGTGCCGCCTGTCCCGTTCCGCCCTTGACCTTGGGCTCCGGAGGGCCGGGCGGCAGAGCCGTCACAAAGCGGATCGGCGACTGGATGGTGCTCCGCATCAGTGCGAACAGCTGCTGACCGCCCGTCACCCGGCAGATGACACGGGGCCCCTGCGCGCCGGAGAGCAACTGCTCGGCATAGCGGCGTCGGGCGACCGGTTCGCGCAAGGGATGGGACGCCGGCTCGCGGCGCTCCTCCAGCAGCTCGTCGATCATCTTCTCGAGCTCGTCCACGGTGCCGGGCCGGTCGGTGCGGACGAGTTCGTGAAAGGCGGCGAGCCCGGCACGCGGCCGGTCGCGGTGGAACTCGGCACGCCCCCCGGACCTCTCCCATTTCAGGAGATCGAACGGGTGCCACTGCGGGACATGGTCACCTTCGAGGATCCGACCGTCCGGCTGGATCCTGTCGACCTGGCTGATCCACACCAATGTGTGCGCGGCCGGGCCGCCCTTGACGGAGACGAGCCCCGCGTAGCCCGGGTGGCCGAGGGCGGCGGGGTCCCACTTCGCGCCGTACCGGGCGACATGCGCGTCCCACGCCACCGTCAGTGCCCTGGCCAAGGTCAGCACCTGGCCGTCGGCGGGCCGCCAGGAGGAGGCCGGCTTGCCGGCTCCGCCGTGGTCCAGGAGCGGGACCGCCACCTCCTCGCCCCCGTGGTCGTAGGACGGGATCCGGTAGGTGCTGCCGCTTTCGTGCTCGCGGCGGCGCGAGGCGTCCAGGGTCTCGTCCGCGCGGGCCTCGGCACGAACCCCCGGCATGACCCGGCGCTGAAGGAGACCCGAGGAGGAGATGGCCTGTGTCAGCCCGCGCTCCACGGCAGCGCGGGCTCCCTCGCGCACCCCTTCGGCCAGGGGCGGGCCGGTGAACACCGGCGCCGGACGGTCCAGCACGATACGGCGCCCGCCCCCGCGCGGGTCGGTGACCTCGCGGCGCACGGTGAGCAGCGCGGTACGGCAGGCGTCGCCGACCGCCTGCTCCAGGAGCGCGAGTTCATGCGCCGTGATCGGCTCCACCAGGCGCAGCCGGAGAGGGAGGTGCACATGCAGGGCCACGTCTCAACCCCCCTCCGCATGGGCGTCCATGGCCTGCCGCACCCGGCGCAGGGCCGCGTCGACCGCCTCGCGCACCACATGGGACTGAGGTGTCCCGACGACCTCCACGACGACCGGCAGATGGACGTGGATGTCGTGCCGCGCGTCCTGCTCGGCGAGAGCGAGCTGGGCCTCGCTCCCCTCGAACGGCACCACCATTTCGCCTCGCCGTACCAGGGCGATTCCGGTTCTGCGCACGCGTCCGCCGCGCGGGCGCGCCTGGCCGCTGCCCGGCCAGGGACCGTCGGGGCGGCTCGTGGCGTCCGTCATGAAGACTCCTTCGTGCCGTGGCTGCCGTGACGGGACCTACGCCACCACCGGCGGCAGCTTCCGCTCCTCGCCGTCGTCGACGACCGCCTCCCGCGCCACGCCGGCGAAGACCGCCGAGGGCGCGCCGCTGATCACGGCGTTGGACGGGTTGGCCGAGGTGATGAGGCACTTGTTGAACAGCAGCTTCTTGAAGTCCCACTCCTCGGTGCTGCTGCCCTTGGCCTGGTAGAGCCCGACGGAGAACTCCTTGCCCTCCATGGCCATCTTGGTGAGCAGGGCCGCGGCGCCGCCGATGGCCTTGACGGTCAGGGTGAAGGTGAAGCTGGCCGGGTTGGCGATGTACCCGACGTGGGTGGCCTCCAGGGAGTGCACCACCTCCGTGTTCAGGGTGAACGTGGGGGTGAAGGAGTCCACGGGTGTGAGCGGCGATTCGACCTTGTTGTCCACGACGACGGCCAGACGTGTGTCGGCCCAGGTGCTGGGAGTGGTCACGGCGTCCTCCGGTAACCGGCTCAGGACTTGAGCGCGAGATTGATGTCGAGAAAGTGGACCGAGCCGGCGTATGTGACGGTGAGCAGCACCTCGACGACGCGTTCCGTGCGCGCCGCGGTGAGCGTCCCGGCCTGCCCGGGGGAGCGGTTGGCCTCGGCGGCCTCCAGGATGGGCAGCAACGGGATGTCGATCGTGTAGTCGGTGATGATCCCGGAACCGACCAGGGGGCTGAGGATCCCGTCGATCCTCGAGCGCAGTCCCTGCATGCCCAGACGGTCGATGCGCGTGTCGCCGATCGCACCGATCAGCCCCGCTTTGAGCAGGAACTCGATGTGGTCGAGGACGCGCACCACGTCGACGTAGAGCCGTTGGACATCGGTGGTGTAGCAGCGCCCGGAGCCGAGGAACAGCCCTTCGCCCGGCACCAGTTCCGGGTCGATCACGGGAATGATGAAGGCTTCGGCCAGTTCCTTGATCTCGGAGCCGTTGAACTGCCGCTCAAGCGGGATCCGCACCTCGCGGACCGGCTTCATCAGCACACTCGCGTGTGGGGGGAATCCCGCGACGGCGCCGGTCACGGCGGCCGCCACGTCGAACTTCGGTCTGCCGTTGTCGACTTCCACCCGCGCGGCGACCAGGAGCATGCGGCTGGAGCCGCTTTTGACCGCTCTGTACCGGGCGTCGGCGGCCGCCGCGAACGTCTGGTTCCCCGCGGCGAGTTCGGGGTCGACCATGGCCACGCCCATCCTGGCGGAGCCGGCCTTGCTGACGTCGTCCACGTGGTTCTTGAGTTTTTCCAGGTGGTTCGGATCGAACTCGCCGGCCAGGCAGACCAACTGCACGGGCAGTGCCGCGGCGGCGGCCAGGGCACGGGTGTAGTCGGGTTCCTGCCCGGGGGGCTCTCCCTCGGGTCCGGGTTCCCCGGCGGAGGTCGCGGTTGGCACGGCGTAGACCCGGGAGGGCGCGGGGTCCTGCAGCAGGGCCGTCCGCACGGCGTGGTAGAGCGGACCGGCGTCCATACCGCCCTCGACGGGGTTCGTGAGGTGCTTACGGGCCTCCGCCTCGTCGCCGATCTGCAGCGGGACGTTGGGCTGAGCGTCTCCGAAGCCGCCCGTCGAGCCGACGACGGCGATGTTGCCCACCGCGCGCCGGGCCAGGGGCTGCAGGCCACGGGTGTCGATGGTGACCTTGATGAAGGGGAACTCGGCGGTCACGGTCATGCTGTCACTCCTGCCGGTCAGGGCACCGCGACGGGCACGATGCCGATGTGCCGCAGCCGGGTGGTGAGTTCGGTGAGGCGGGCTGCACGCAGGCGCGCGGTGTCGGCGGGGTCGATCCCGGTGGAGTCCGCGGGGAGGTCCCCGTCGTCCAGGGCGGTCTCCGGGAACAGCAGCAGGGCGGGCGTCGCCGCGCGCACGGCCGTCCCGGGCGGCGGCTGCGGCAGCTCGGCGCTCGCCGCGGTCCGCGCCATCCCGAGCTGGATCTCGGCGACCCGCGCCGCCAGATCGTCCAGCGGGCCGTCCAGGACGAAGGCCACGCAGAGCAACTTGAACGCCGTCTCCGTCGCCGGCTTCGTGCCGTCCTCGACCAGTGCGAGACGGAGCCGCAGCGGGTGGTGCGGCGTGCTCAGGCGGGCCCGAAGGTCTTCGAAGGTCGTCCCGTGCGCCCGCAGCAGATCACCCAGCGGTGCTTCCCCGCTGGTCTCGAACCGGTCCTCCAGGATGCCGACGAGCGAGGTCAGCCGACGCTCCCGCAGGGCTTGCGCGTCCGTGGGGAGTGAGCCGTCCTCGGTGACGATGCGGGCGTCCACGGCCTCCAGGGCGGCGATGTCGCCCAGGTCGTCCACACTCACCCCGGTGACCGAGGTCCGCACACCCGCGCGGCTCGCGAGCAGGGTCAGGTCCAGCCGGGCGTCGGCGTCGACCGCCGGGCCCGCCGGCGGCAGCTGGGCGGTCAGTCTCCACTGGTGGGTCGACTGGATGTCGTACAAGTGCGCCTCGACCGGCTGCGGTGTCCGGGACGTGGGCATGAGGCTCACCTGACGGGTCACCACGGCGGTGACCGGGCCGACCGTCGCCTCCCGCGCGACGAACGCGGTCTTCAGCAGGCGGTCGCCCACCTCGGCCGTCAGCAGGGCGGCGCGCTCGTCCGCGTCGAGCAGGCGCAGCAGTACGCGGTCGCGGAACCGCATGCGGCTCTCCTCTCGGCGGATCGGGTCCGGCACGGCACAGATGAGGTACCAGCCGCACCGGGGATCGATGCGTGACGGGCGGACGGTTCACACGTCCTGCGGAGCGCGACGGGCGGGGCGGTGGCATCCGCCTCGCCCGCGATTGCGGTCCTCGCGGACCCGCCCCACGGTGAAGGAATGATCAGCACCAGCGTCGCCCCCATCCCGCTCGACCTCAGACCGCGCGGCATCGCGCTGTCCAGGGACGGAGGACGGCTGTACGTCAGCAGCTCCGACAGCACCGGCTTCGTCTTCGTGCTGGACACCGCCCGGCACACGGTCACGAGCAGGATCGACTGCCCGGGAGCGAGCGTGATGGTGATGACGCCCGACGGCGGCCGCCTCTACGTCGCCGCCGCCGAGGCGGCCACGGTGTCCGTCGTCGACACGGCGACGAACACGCCGGCCCGCACCGTCTCCACCCCCGCTCCCGTCTTCGGCCTGGCGGTGACGCCGGACGGCTCCCGCGTCTACGCCACGACGGACTCCGACGAGGTCGCGGTCATCGACACCGCCTCCGACCAGGTGATCCGCACCATCGGCGTGGGCAGCGATCCGCTGGGTGTGACGGTGACACCCGACTCCGAGCGCGTCCTGGTGACGGATCTGTCCGACGGGACCGTCCACGTCATCGACGCCCGGACCGACACGGTCACCGGGACGCCCATCCCTGTCGGGCAGTTCCCCCGGGCGGTGGCCGTGACCCGGGACGGCCGGCGGGCCTTCGTGGTCAACGGCCAGGACGCCACCGTGTCCGTGATCGATGTCGCCGCCCGCGCCGTCACCGACGTCATCGAGGTCGGTGACTTCCCCAAGCAGGTGGTGATCTCCCCGGCCGGCGGCCGCGCCTACGTCAGCAACTCCAACGACGACACCATTTCGGTGATCGACACCGGCAGCCTGCGGGTGATCCGGACGACTCGCGTCCCCGGCCCGCCGGCCGACATGGCCCTCACCGCCGACGGGCAGCGCCTGTACGCCGCCGCGTTCCGGGAGCGGTTCGTCCTGCCCTTCGACACCAGAACCCTCACCGTGCCCGTCGGCAAGCGCCCGGAGGGTGTGGCCGTCTCCCCGGACGGCCTGCGCGTCTACGTCACCGAGGCCGGGGCGGACAGTGTCGCCGTCATCGAGGCGCGCGAGACCCGGCTGGCCGCGGGCCTGCTGCCGACGGCGCTGGCCCTGACCCCGGACGGCCTGCGCGCGTACGTCGCCAACAGCGGATCGAACGACGTGACGGTGATCGACACCGTCACACGCCAGGTGACCGCGACCATCCCCGTCGACGCGGTGAGCGCCCTGACGATGTCCCGCGACGGCCGGCGGGTGTACGTCGTCGGACCCGGCCTGCTCTCCGTCGTCGACACCGCCACCGGCACCGTCGCCGACACCCTCCCGCTGGCGGACCCGTCCGCGGTGACGGCCGGTCACGACGGCAGTCGCCTCTACATCACCGACGCCACGGCGGGCACGGTCACCGTGATCGACACGAACCCCCTCGCAACGGCCGGTGACCCGATTCCGGTCGGACAGGCCCCCAGGAGCCTCGACATCACCCCCGACGGCAGACACGTCTACGTCGCCGACACCGGTTCCGGCAGCGTGTCGGTCGTCGACACCGTCGGCCTCACGGTGACCGCCACCATCGAACTCGGCGGGGAGCCGCAGTTCGTCACCGTGAGCCCCGACGGGCGCCAGGCGTACATCAGCTGCGTCGGCGGCGGCGACACCGGCGCGGGCCTGAACGGAGTCGCGGTCATCGACACCGTCGGCCAGACCCTGAGCGGAGCCCCGATCCCGGTCCGGCCCTTCCCGCAGGGCTCCGCGGTGAGCCCGGACGGCAGCCACCTGTACGTGGCGTCCTTCTCGGGCACCGTCCATGTGATCGACACCGGCACCCGCGCCCTGCTGGAGGCGATCCCGGCCGGTGACCTGCCGACGACCGTGGCTCTCGCCCCCGACGGCCGGCACGCCTACGTCACCGGCCTCGACACCGACCTCGTCACGGTGATCGACACCCGTACGACCCGGGTCGGAGCCGGGGACCAGCCCCTGGGCATCGCCGTGACGCCCGACGGCGGACGTGCCTACGTGGCAAACTCCGGGAGCGGCACCGTGACCGTGATCGACACCGCCACGGCCAAGGTGTCCGGCCCCCAGATCTCCGTGGGAGGCCGGCCCCGGGCCGTGGCCCTCGCTCCCGACGCGGGACGGCTCTTCGTCACCGACTCCGACTCCCACACCGTCACCGTGGTCGACACCGCCACCGGTGCCGTGACGGGCACCCCGATCCCCGTGGGCGACTCCCCGGCAGGGCTGGCCGTCGCCCCCGACGGCTCACGTCTGTACGTGGCGTGCTCCGGCGCGGGAACCGTCACGGTGATCGACACCGTCGCGCACACGGTGACCGGTACCGTCGCAGCGGGGGTCGCCCCGCTCGATCTCGTCCTCACCCCCGACGGCGCCGTCCTCTTCGTGACCGACTCCGGCTCCGACGCCGTACTCGTCCTCGACACCGCCGGCCTGGAAGTGACCTCCTCCGTCGCCCTGCCCGGCGCCCCACACGGCCTGGCGCTCACCCGTGACGGGCGGCGCCTCCTCGTGACCGTCCCCACGGTGCGCGGTCTGGCCGTGGTCGACACCGCAACCCTGCGTACGGACGGCCCGGCCATCGCTGTCGGCAGCGCCCCGCACGGCGTCACCGTCGCACCCGACGGACGCCACGCCTTCGTCGTCAACGCGGCCTCGAACACGCTGACGACGGTGGACCTCTGACGGCGCGGCATCGCACCCGGTCGGCCGTTCCCGCGGTGCGGGCGGCGGGGGGCCGTCCCATGCTGAGGCGGTGAGCAACCCCAGCACCGCCCCGATCCTCCTCGACGTGAGTCCGGACGGAGTCGCCGTCTCGCCGGACGGCCGACGGCTCTATGTCTCCAGCCCCGAGGACACCGGGACCGTCCTGGTCGTCGACACCGGCTCCCACACGGTGACGGACCGTACGGTCTGCTCCGGTGCGAAGGACATGGCGCTCACCCCCGACGGCGGCCGCCTGTACGTCATCGATCGCGAAACGGACGCCGTGTCGGTGGTCGACACCGGCACGATGGCGGTGACCGGGAGCATCCCGACCGGCTTCGCACCGGCGAAACTGGCGATGACCCCGGACGGCACACGCCTGTACGTCACCGTCCAGCCCGGCGGGGTCGCCGTCGTCGACACGGCGTCGAACCAGGTGATCCGCACCATCCAGGTCGGCGAGGACCCCTTCGGGGCCGCGGTCACGGCGGACGGCGGGCGCGTCTATGTGACGGACCGCCTGTCCGAGGGACTGGTGCACGTGATCGCCACGGGGACCGACACGGTCGTGGGGACTCCGATCGCGGTGGGCCGGTTCCCCCTCGCGGTGGCGGTGACCCCGGACGGCCGCCGGGCCTTCGCCGTCAACCACGAGGACGCGACCGTCTCCGTGATCGACACCGCCGCCGGAAACGTGATCGCCACGCTCGACGTCGGCTCCTTCCCCCGGCACGCCGTGCTCTCCAGGGACGGTGGACACCTGTACGTCGGCAACACGATGGGCAGCGTGTCGGTCGTCGACACCCGGACCCTGACGCTCGTCGGCACCCTTCCGCTCGACGGCACGCCGGCGACGATGGCCCTCACCCCCGACGGACACCGTGTCTACGCCGCCGACTTCGGCGGCCGGTTCGTCCTGCCCTTCGACACCGGGACGGTCACGGTCCCGGTCGGGAAGCGCCCGGAGGCGGCGGCGGTCACCCCGGACGGACAGCAGGTCTTCGTCACCGACGCCGCCGAAGGCACCGTCGCGGTCCTGCAGACCGGCCCGCGCCACATCCCCGCGGGCCGGACCCCGACCGTGGTGGCCGTGGCCCCCGACGGCCGACAGGCCTTCGTCGTCGACGACGACCTGGGTGTCCTCGTGATCGACACCACCAGCGACAAGGTCACCTCCACCCTCGATGTCGGCGGCGCGCGCGTGATGGCCCTGTCCCGCGACGGACGGCGGCTCTACGTCGGTTCACAGCAGCGGTTGTCGGCCGTCGACACCACCACCCAGCAGGTCGTCGCCACCGCCCCCGTGCAGGACCCGGGCGGGGTGGCGGTGTCCCCGGACGGCAGCCGCCTCTATGTCACCGACATCGCCACGGAAACCGTCCTGTTCATCGACTCCGACCCGCTCGGCGTCACAGGCGAACCCGTCGCCGTGGGGCAGAACCCGACGGCCCTGGCCGTCACACCCGACGGCCGGCAGCTCTACGTCGGGAACGTGCTGAGCCACGACGTCTCGGTCATCGACACCGTCTCCCGCACCGTGACGGCCACCGTCCAGATCGGCAGCCGCCCCGAGTTCCTCTCCGTCAGCCCCGACGGACGGCGCGTCTACGTCGGTTCGGCCGATGCGGGCACCCTGACCGTCATCGACACCAATACCTCGGCCGTGAGCGGAGATCCGATCCCGGTCCTCCAGGTCCCGCACGGGCTGGCCCTCGACGCGGACGGGAGCCGGCTGTACGTCGCCGCTTTCCACTCCCGCGCCGTCCATGTGTTCGACACCGCCAGCCGTGCCCGGATCGAGACGATCCCGGCCGGCCTCGCCCCGACGGCCCTCGCGCTCAGTCCCGACGGCCGCCGCGCCTACGTCACCGGCTCCGCCGCCGGCGTCGTCTCGGTGGTCGACACGCAGACGACCCGGGTCCGCGTCGGAGGCCAGCCCCTGGGAGTGGCGGTGGCTCCCGACGGTCGGCGCGCCTATGCGGCCGACGCGGCGAACGGCGTTGTGCACGTCCTCGACACCGCGACCGCGGAGGTGAGCGGCACCCCGATCCAGGTCGGCGGCTCACCGCGCCATGTGGCGCCGAGCCCCGACGGCACGCGCCTCTACGTCACCGACTCCGCCACGGACTCCCTGGCCGTCATCGACACCGCGACCGGCACGGCGGCCCGAGCCCCGATCCCCGTCGGCAGCTCACCGGCGGGGCTGGTCGTCACCCCGGACGGCACCCGCGTGTACGTGGCCAACTCCGGTGCCGGCACCCTCTCGGTCGTGGACACCGCCACGGGCACGGTGATCGGCGCCCCCGTTCCCGCGGGGGTGGCCCCGCTCGACGTGGCCCTCACCCCGGACGGCACCCGCCTGTTCGTGACGGACACCGGAGCGGACGAGGTCCTGGTCATCGACGCCGCGACGCCGACGGTCGCCCGTCCCCTTCCCCTGCCGGGCGCCCCGCACGGCGTGGCCGTCAGCCGCGACGGCCACAGCCTCCTGGTCACCGTCCCCGCGAAGCGGATCCTGGCCGTGGTCGACACCACCACGCTCACGCTCACCGGAGCCCCGATCCCGGTCGGCGGCGCCCCCCACGGCCTCGCGCTCGCCCCCGACAGCCGCCGCGCCTACGTCACCAACGCCGCGTCGAACACCGTCTCGGTGGTGGACTGGTGAACAGCGAGTTCGTCATCGTCACCGGCGACGAAGTGATCGTCGGACCTCCCGAACTGCCCCCCGTCGCGACCTACACGATCCTCCCGGCCACGCCGCTCCCCGTGTCCGGATCCAGCCCTCATGTGCGGGTGCGCGGGCTGCCCGCGTGCCTGCCCGACGACATCGAGAAGAGGCTCACGGCGACCTTCACCTACGTGGCCGGCGCGTTCACCGTCCCCGGGAAGGGAACCATCTCCTTCGAACTCGAGGACGCCGACAAGACCCGGAAGACCGCGGACACGAGCGCGACGGGTGCCGGTGAACCGCTGGTCATCAGCGGCGGCGTGTTCGTCGCGAAGTTCACCTTCGAGAAGTCCGCCCAGGATTCCAACGGGGTCCTCGACCCCGACAGGGTGCCGGACGCGTCGAAGAACGGAACGGCTTCCTTCAAGACCCCCACGAAGAACACGGTTCTGCGCCTCGCGTAGCTGGGGACGCGCCAAAGTGCTGCGTACTCTGTTCAAGTCCAAGATCTAGCGATTGGGTGTTTTTGCAGGTCACTGGCTCGTTGGCCTCGCTAGGTCAGCACACGGTCAGCATCGGGCGCGGAAGCGTCCCAGCTTGCTGAGCTGGTGGCCGCCATGACGGGGGACCGGGACACAGGTGCCTGGCTCCCGCCGGGGACGTGTGCAGCGTGACTCGCCAGTTCGTCCGCGGCACTGGTATCGAGCGAGTCGGCTGTCGGGGTCGAAGCGGCGTGTCTTTATGGATGACGCCTGCCCCCTCCGGCCGCCCCGCGACCTGGCCCGCTTCGGTGTCCTTCTCGTCCCTCGCGCCGACGACATGGACCTCGGCTTCGGCACCGTCGCCATTTCCGGCACCGAGATCGAAGCCGCAGCCGACGCGATAGCCCTCCACGTGACCTGCTGCGTCATGATCACCCGCGCCCGCGGGTGGGGCTGATCCCGGGTCGGCAGGACGGTCCGTTGCTGCGCCACCGCCCCCCGCGCCGAGGTACTGCGGGACCGCTACCGCAGCCGACTGCCCAAGCGCTTGCAGGAGCTGGCCGGCCCCGTCGAGGGCGACGTGGAACTGCCGCTCCACATCGTCTGGTCCGGGCGGACGAGCTACAGCCTGGACCGCCCGAAGTCCCGCATGACGCCCTACCGGACCGTCCTCACCGAAGGGCTGAATGAGGATCTGGTGGCCCTCCTGCACCACCGCCTGCTCACCGAGCAGTGGCCCGTGCTGCGGCGCCTGATCAGCCCGTACATCCGCGAGGTCTGGGAGGACGCCTTCCCCGAGCTGCTCCGCGCCGCTCCCGCCGGGACGACCGCCGCGTGAAGCTCACTCCGCTCCATGAGCGACTCCTCGCCGACATCCTCGACCTCGGCTCCCCCTACCCTCTGGTCCTCACCGGCGGATACGCCGTGGCTCACGGCCTGGTCGAACGCTTCAGCCGTGACCTCGACGTCGCCACGGAGAACCCTGCTCCAGGCCTCGGCGCGCGCGGATGGCGGACCACGCACGTCCAGACCGATCCGCTCAGCGGCCGGTTCCTCGTCACCGATCCGGACACCGGCGAGGAGTGCGAGGTCGACGTCCTCAAGGAGGCGTTCTGGGCTCCGCCCGCCCAGACCCCCTACGGCCCCGTTCTTTCCCTCGACGACGTGATCGGCACCAAGGTCCGTGCCCTCGCCGACCGCGGCACCGTCCGCGACCTCATCGACGTCCAGGCCGCCTCCCGCCACCGCTCCACCGCCGACCTCGAATCCCTGGGCCGCCGTCGCGCCCACGACGAGTTCAGCCTCGAAGACCTCCGGACCGGCTGATCGGCGCGGACTGGTACGAGGACGAGGACTACACCGCGTACGGGCTCACCTCCCGGCAGATCGATGTTTGATGGCTCATAAGGCAAGTCGGCATGCGGTCAGCATGAGTCGCCGGGCATTCCCCGAGGATTGCCTGTACAGCTTGTCGGCGGCGGTGCGAAACCCCAGGTAGGAAGCCGTCCAGCCCGACCGGAGCGATGTTCCTCACAAGCATCGGACGGGGGTGCCGGTGTAAAGTCGAGGACGCCCTTGACCTGTACAAAGCAGGCAGGGAGCCGTCCTCCAGGAGTTCAACATGCTGCGCACCATGTTCAAGTCCAAGATCCACCGAGCCACCGTCACCCAGGCCGACCTGCACTACGTGGGCTCGGTGACCATCGACGCGGACCTGCTCGACGCCGCCGACCTGCTGCCCGGGGAGCTCGTCCACATCGTGGACATCACCAACGGCGCCCGCCTCGAGACCTACGTCATCGAGGGTGAGCGCGGGTCCGGTGTGATCGGGATCAACGGTGCCGCCGCCCATCTGGTGCACCCCGGAGACCTGGTGATCATCATCAGCTACGCCCAGGTGACCGACGCCGAGGCGCGCGCGCTGAAACCGCGGGTCGTGCACGTGGACGCTGACAACCGCATCGTGGCGCTGGGCGCGGACGCGGGCGAGCCGGTCCCGGGCTCCGACCAGCTGCGCAGCCCCCAGGCCGTCACGGCCTGACCCGAGCGGCCCCCTCAGGTCAGGGGCGGCCCCGGCTCGGGGTCGGGCACCGGCTCGGGCCCCGGCGGGATCGGGGACGGATCCGGTTCGGGAACCGGCTGCGGCCCCGGCGGGGGTGCGGGCACCGGCGGCACCGGCTCCGGATAAGGCTGCGGCCCGGGAGTCGGCCCAGGCGGAACAGGATCGGGTCGCGGCTCACTCATGACGCCCTCCGACAACGAACACGAACGTTTCCCCCACCCACTTTCCCGCCTACCCCACCCCCCACGTCCAAAGCCCCCCAGAGCCACCCCCGCCCCAGAAGGGGCGCGGGGAACTGCGCGACCAGCCCCCACTTACCCGCACCCGAAAGCCGAAGACCCCCAGCCGCTCACCAGAGCAACCAGGGGCCAAACCCTCTAAGGGGGCGCGGGGAACTGCGCGACCAGCCACGACGAACCCGCACCCGACGACGGAGCAACCGGACAAACGGACAACCGCTCAGCCGTCGGCCGGACAACCGTCAGCCGGACACCTCGGACCGATCCCCACCCCACAGCGTGTGGAACGCCCCCTCCCGATCCACCCGCCGATACGTGTGCGCCCCGAAGAAGTCCCGCTGCCCCTGCGTAAGCGCCGCAGGCAACCGCTCCGCGCGCAGCGCGTCGTAGTACGCCAGCGCCGCGGAGAACCCCGGCGTCGGCACCCCCTGCCGGGTCGCCGTGACCAGCACCTCACGCCAGTCGTCCTGCGCCTCCGCGATCTCCCGGGCGAACGCCCCGTCGGACAGCAGACTCGGCAGATCCGCCCGGGCGTCGTATGCGGCCCGGATGCGGTCCAGGAAGGCCGCCCGGATGATGCACCCGCCCCGCCAGATCGCGGACACCGCCCCGAGGTCGATGTCCCAGTCGTACTCCTCGCTGCCCCCGGCGATCTCGTGGAAGCCCTGGGTGTAGGACACGATCTTCGAGGCGTACAGCGCCTGCTCCACCCGGTCGGCGAACGCCGCGGCCTCCGCCTCGCCCAGCGGCGCCGCCGACGGACCGGCCAGGTCGCGCGAGGCGGCCCGCAGCGCGGCGTGACCGGACAGGGAGCGGGCGAAGACCGCCTCGGCGATGCCTGAGACAGGGACGCCGAGGTCCAGGGCGATCTGGACGGTCCAGCGGCCGGTGCCCTTCTGCTCGGCCTGGTCCACCACCACGTCCACGAACGGCTTCCCCGTCGCCGCGTCCACGTGCGACAGCACCTCGGCCGTGATCTCGATGAGGTAGGAGTCCAGCCGCCCCGTGTTCCAGGTGCGGAAGATCTCGGCGATCCGCGCGGGCTCGTACCCGGCGACGTCGCGCAGCAGCTGGTAGGCCTCGCCGATCAGCTGCATGTCGGCGTACTCGATGCCGTTGTGCACCATCTTCACGAAGTGCCCGGCCCCGTCGGGACCGACGTGGGTGACGCAGGGCGCCCCGTCGGCCGCCTTCGCGGAGATCTTCTCCAGCATGGGGCCGAGCGAGTCGTACGACTCCACGGGCCCGCCGGGCATGATGCTCGGCCCGTTCAGCGCGCCCTCCTCGCCGCCGGAGACGCCCATGCCGACGAAGTGGATGCCCTGCTCGCGCAGCTCGCGCTCGCGACGGCGGGTGTCGGCGAAGTGGGCGTTGCCGCCGTCGATGATCATGTCGCCGGGCTCCAGGAGCGGGGCGAACTCCTCGATCACCGCGTCGGTCGGCCCGCCCGCCTTCACCATGACGACGAGGCGCCGGGGCCGCTCCAGGGCCGCCACGAACTCCTTGGCGGTCTCGGCCGCCACGAACTCGCCCTCGTGGCCGAACTCCTCGACCAGCGCGTGCGTGCGCGCGGCGGTCCGGTTGTGCACGGCGACCGTGTAGCCGTTGCGGGCGAAGTTGCGGGCGAGATTGCGGCCCATGACCGCGAGACCCGTGACGCCGATCTGGGCTGAAGTGCTCATTTCCGCCTGCTCCTAGAAGATCCGGTGGCTCTGGTGGTTCCTGGGCGATACGTGCCGGGCGTGACCGTCAGTATTGCCCACCGGGGCGGCCCCGACGTGCCGGTACACCGACTGTTTATGGGGTCCGTCAGGGCTCATTACGTACGGGGGCGGCCCGGTGGCTCACCGCCGTCACCCCGAACTGAAGTCGCCCACACCCCGAACTGAAGTCGCCCACACCCTGAACCGAAGCCGCCGTCACCCTGAACCGAAGTCAACGGAGAGTCGATCCCGGCCACTTGGGGTGACTGTGCGACCGATAGCCGTCTTGTCATGGCCTGTTACGCGCGCATACTTTTGGCCCTCCTGACGCTTGCTAGGGGGCACTTCATGGCCGTACGCGGCCGGCACCGCCGGTATCAGCCGAACAGGATCAACCGCGCCTCGCTCACCGTCACGGCGAGCGGTGCCGGAATGGCCCTCCCGCTGGTCGGCGCCGGTGCCGCCCAGGCGGCCGACCTGGACACCTGGGACAAGGTCGCCGCGTGCGAGTCGAGCAACGACTGGAACATCAACACCGGCAACGGCTACTTCGGCGGCCTCCAGTTCACCCAGTCCACCTGGGAGGCGTACGGCGGTACGAGATACGCGCCGCGCGCCGACCTGGCGACCAGGGACCAGCAGATCGCCGTCGCCGAGAAGGTGCTCGACGGGCAGGGGCCGGGCGCCTGGCCCGTCTGCTCCGAGCGCGCGGGGCTCACCCGTGGCGGCGACGGCCCCGACGTGCACACCCAGGAGGCGGCCCGGACCCAGCAGGCCGCCAAGAGCTCCGTACGCGATGTGCAGCCCCAGACCACGCCCCAGTCGCGGGCGGGCCGCGCCGAGATGTACACCGTGGTGCAGGGCGACACGCTGTCCCGCATCGCCGACGAGGAGGACGTGCGCGGCGGCTGGCGGGGCCTGTACGCGGCCAACCGCATCACCATCGGCGCCGACCCCGACCTGATCCTGCCCGGCCAGCGGCTCAGCCTGGACGGCACCAAGACCACCCGGCACACCGAGCGGGCGGCCCCGCCGGCACCGGAGAAGAAGAAGCCCAGGGCGAAGGCGCCCTCCTCGGACCAGCAGCGCAAGCCGTCCCGGTCCACCGAGCGCGCCGAGAACCACGGCAGCGCGACCCGGGTGGCACCCGTCGACGCGGCCGCCGGAACGCCGTACCACAAGGCCGGTTCGTCCTGGTCGAAGGGCTATCACACCGGCGTCGACTTCCCCGTGCCCACCGGCACCTCGGTGAAGTCGATCGCCTCGGGCCGCGTGGTCAGCGCCGGCTGGGGCGGATCCTTCGGCTACGAGGTGGTCGTACGCCACGACGACGGCCGCTACTCGCAGTACGCCCATCTGTCCGCGATCGGTGTGAAGTCCGGCCAGAGCGTCGGCGCGGGCCAGCGCCTGGGCCGCTCGGGCTCCACGGGCAACAGCACGGGCCCGCATCTGCACTTCGAGGTGCGGACGGGGCCCGGCTTCGGTTCGGACGTGGATCCGATCGCCTACCTGCGCGCCGGCGGCGTCAGGATTTGACACGCATACGGTGCCGGTCGAGGACCGGCAGCGGGACGTACGGCAGGGCGTAGGCCCGGACGAACGCGATGTCCTCGGCGCTCGGCCCGCGCTCGAACGCGGCCGCCGGGATCGGCGCCGGCACCAGGGCGGCCATGCCGAGCAGCGGGCTCAGCTCGTCGAGCACGTCCCGCCGCCGGGCCGCGGCGGCCCGTTCCGGCTCCGCGGCCGGCGAGGGCACCGGCACCTCGGCGGTGACCGGCTCCGCCGTCGTCGCGGGCGACGGGACCAGGGCCTTGGCCGTGACCGGCCCCGACGCCCTGGGCGCCTTGGTCTCGGAGGCGGGCTCCGGGTCGGCGGCCATGGCCTCCTCGCGGGCGATGCGCTCGGTCGTCAGCAGGATCAGACCGCCCGCGGCCACCACACCGCAGCTCAGCGCGAGCACGGTGCCGGTGGTGCCGTAGCGGAAGGTCTCGCCGAACATCGTGATGCCCACCGCGGCCGCCACCACCGGGTTCACCACGGTCAGCGTGGCCAGCGGGGCCGCGAGGCCCGCGCCCCGGTAGGACGCCTGCGACAGCAGCAGACCCGCCGTGGCCAGCACCGCGATCGCGGCCAGCGACGGCACGTCCGACAGCGCCACGCCGCCGGTCCAGTCGACCGCCACCGTCTTGGTGAACACCGAGGACATGCCGAAGGCGATACCCGAGGCCGTGGCCAGCAGCATCGCGCGCACCGCCAGATGCCGGTGCGCGGCCCGGCCGGCCACCATCAGCGCGGCGACCACACCGCCGGTGACGACGAAGGCGCCGACGCGCTCGGGGCCGCTCAGCGAGTGCGAACCGGAGGCACCGACCAGCGACAGCAGACCCGCCAGACCCACCGTCGCCATGATCGCGCCCCGCCAGGCCGTCGCACCGGCCTTGCGGCCGACGAACAGCGCGGCCATCGGCAGCGCGAACACGATGGTCAGGGCGCCGAGCGGCTGGACCAGGCTCAACGGTCCGAACGCCAGCGCGACCACATGCAGCAGACCACCCAGGCTGTTCAGCGCGACGGCCGCCCACCAGACAGGCCGGCGCACCGGCGCGTACTGCTCGCCCGGGGAGGTCTCCGCCACGCGCTCCTGCACGATCGCACCGCCCGCGTAGGCGACGGCGGACACGAACGACAGGAGCACGGACAACGCGAGGGCGCTCATGAGCTGCTCCTCTGCGTGAGGCGGGTCCTTGCGGCCCGGCGCGGCGAACGATCGGCTTCCATGGACAACACCATGCCTCCTTCCGCTGTTCCCGTCGTCGTCCCTGAGACCTCAATGGCTCCTACTACCGATGGAGTACGCAGGCCCCCTCGTCCTCCCCCAGGCGGGTGACACCGTGTGGAGACCCTGAAGTCATCACCCCTAGGGGGCTTGGTACTACTGATGTTCGTGGACCTCGACCCCCGTCTCGCCGCTCTGCGCGACCTCGGCCCCTTCTTCGCCGTGCGCACACTCCTAGGCTCGGGCGGAGACCGGCCCCACCCCCCTGCGACACTCGCGCAGGCCTATGGATTCGTAACATCGGACGTTTACACGAATCCACTGACTTTCCGTGTCCGCAGGACCGCCGCCGCCCTGCGCGCCCCCGAGCCGCGCGTCGCCGCCTCGATCGCCCACCTCGGGCTCGCCGCCCGGCTGTGGTCGATCGCCCTCGGCTGCGCCGTCGTCCACGGGCGGCTCCCCGACCTCGACCCGCGTCTGCTCCACTGGGACCCCGAAGGCAGCGCGCCGGACGACCTGTGGCTCACCGAGGTACGCCCGGGCCGCACCGCCGACGCCCCCGGCCTCGCCGAGGCCGTGCTCCTCGGCCACCTCGAACCCCTGGCCGCCGCCCTGCGCTCCGAGTACCGGCTCGCGCCCGGCCTGCTGCGCGGCAACGCCGCCTCCGCCCTCGTCGGGACCGCCCGGCAGCTGGTCCGCCAGGCCGGCGCGACCGCGGGACCCGAGGCCGCCGCCAGGACCCGCTCCCTCACCGCCGAGCTGCTCGCGCACCCCCTGCTCACCGGCGCCGGCACCCTCACGGGCACGGGCTTCCGGCGGCGCAGCTGCTGCCTGTACTACCGGGTGCCCGGCGGCGGCCTGTGCGGCGACTGCTGCTTCACCCGCCCGCCGCGCTCTTCCCCGCGCGACACATCTGGGTGACCATGAGGAGCCTGGTGCGAAGAACAGGGGGATCCGGTGCGTGTGGGACTGCTGACACGAGAGTTTCCCCCCGACGTCTACGGCGGCGCCGGCGTCCATGTCGAGTTCCTCGCCCGGGAGTTGCGCTCCCTGGTCGACCTCGACGTGCACTGCTGGGGCGAGGGCCGCGCCGACGGCGTCGTACGCCACCGCCCCTGGCCGGCCCTCGACGGCGCCAACGACGCGCTGCGCACCTTCTCCGTGGACCTGGCCATGGCCGCCGCCCTGGAGGACCGCCAACTCGTCCACTCCCACACCTGGTACGCCAACCTCGCCGGTCACCTCGCCAAGACGCTGTACGGCATCCCGCATGTGCTCACCGCCCACTCCCTGGAACCGCTGCGCCCCTGGAAGGCCGAGCAACTCGGCGGCGGATACGCCCTGTCGAGCTGGGCCGAGCGCACCGCGGTGGAGTCCGCCGACGCGGTGATCGCCGTGTCCGGTGCCATGCGCCAGGACATCCTCGACTGCTACCCCGCACTGGACCCCGGCCGTGTCCACGTGGTGCACAACGGCATCGACACCGGGCTGTACCGGCCCGACCCCGGCACCGACGCCCTGAAGCGCGTCGGACTCGACCCGGACCGCCCCTTCGTGCTGTTCGTCGGGCGCATCACCCGCCAGAAGGGCGTGCCCCATCTGCTGCGGGCCGTACGGGACATCGACCCGGCCGCACAGGTCGTGCTGTGCGCGGGCGCCCCCGACACCCCGGAGATCGACCGGGAGTTCCGCGAGCTCTACCAGGACCTGAGCGCCGTACGGGACGGCGTGCACTGGATCCCGAGGATGTTGCCGCGCCCCGAGGTGATCCAACTCCTCACGCACGCGGCCGTGTTCGTGTGCCCGTCGGTGTACGAACCGCTCGGGATCGTCAACCTGGAGGCGATGGCGTGCGGTACGCCGGTCGTGGCCTCGCGGGTCGGCGGGATCCCCGAGGTCGTCGAGGACGGCGTGAGCGGGCGGCTGGTGACGGTGGACGAGGACTTCGAGGCCGGACTGACCCGCGCGCTGGACGCGGTGCTCGGTGACCCCGCGGCCGCCCGGCGGATGGGCGAGGCCGGACGGGCGCGCGCGGTGGGGGAGTTCGGCTGGGACGCCGTCGCCCGGCGCACCGCCGCGCTCTACGCGCAGGTCCTCGAACAGGCTTAGCCGCCCCTGCTCAGGGGCAGGCAGAAGAGGCAACCGGAGTGAGGGGAGCGGCGATGCGTCGTGGTGGGCCTTCGGTACTGGGGATCGTCCTGGCGGGCGGCGAGGGCAAGCGCCTGATGCCGCTGACCGCCGACCGCGCCAAACCGGCGGTCACCTTCGGCGGCACCTACCGCCTGGTCGACTTCGTCCTGTCCAACCTCGTCAACGCCGACATCCTGCGCATCTGCGTGCTCACGCAGTACAAGTCGCACTCGCTGGACCGGCACATCACCACCACCTGGCGGATGTCCAGCCTGCTCGGCAACTACATCACGCCCGTCCCCGCGCAGCAGCGGCTCGGCCCGCGCTGGTACCTGGGCAGCGCGGACGCCATCCTCCAGTCGCTGAACCTGGTCCACGACGAACAGCCCGAGTACGTCGCCGTGTTCGGCGCCGACCACGTGTACCGGATGGACCCGCGGCAGATGCTGGCCCGGCACATCGAGGCCGGGGCCGGGGTGACCGTGGCAGGGATCAGAGTCCCACGCACGGAGGCCTCGGCCTTCGGGGTGATCACGCCCGGCTCCGACGGCCGCAGCGTCGAGCGCTTCCTGGAGAAGCCGGCCGACCCGCCCGGACTGCCCGACGCCCCCGACTCGGTCTTCGCCTCGATGGGCAACTACGTCTTCACCACCAAGGCCCTCATCGAGGCGCTCCAGCGGGACGCCGAGGACCAGCGCTCCGTGCACGACATGGGCGGCTCGATCCTGCCCCAGCTCACCCACCGCGGCGAGGCCCAGCTCTACGACTTCGGTGACAACCACGTCCCCGGCGAGACCAGCCGCGACCAGGGCTACTGGCGGGACGTGGGTACCCTGGACGCCTACTACGACGCCCATATGGACCTGATCGCCGAGCGCCCGGCGTTCAACCTGTACAACCGCGGCTGGCCCATCTACACCCACTCCAACCAGCTCTCGCCCGCCCGGTTCAACGCGGGCGGCATCGCGGGCGAGTCGATCATCAGCGCGGGCTGCCTCATCCGGGGCCAGGTCACCCGGTCGGTCCTGTCGCCGGGTGTCGTGGTCGACCCCGGCGCGGTGGTGCAGGGCTCGGTGCTGCACGACAACGTGCACATCGGGCGCGGGGCGGTGGTGCGGGGCGCGGTGCTGGACAAGAACGTGGAGGTCCCGCCGGGCGCCACCATCGGCGTCAACCCGGAGCGGGACACCCAGCTCTACACCGTCTCCCGCAGCGGAGTGATCGCCCTGGGCAAGGGGCAGCGGGTGCCGTGAGCCCCTCGGGGGCGGGTATGCCGGTGCCGGGGTATCTCGGTGCCGGGGTGCCGTTGTGCTCGGGTGCCGGGGTGGCCGTACGCGACGTCACCGCCCCGACCGTCCGGCCGCACGCCGTGACCTCGGGCCTTCTGCGGCGTTACTTAATCATCTGTTAACTGTGCGTAACTTGATCGTACTTGACCGTAATCGCCCACTCGGGTTTGACTGCTGACTCACCCGTCGACGACGCGAGGCAAGCCCTTGACTTCAGATCCGCTCGCACCCCTCGACCTGGCCTTCTGGAACATCGAGTCCCCCGAGCACCCCATGCACCTCGGCGCGCTCGGTGTCTTCTCCGCCCCCTCGCCCACCGCGGGCGCGCACGCCGCCGACCTGCTGGCCGCCCGCGCCGCCGCGGTGCCCGGCCTGCGGATGCGGATCCGTGACGCGTGGCGGCCCTCCCGCCTGCTGCGTCCGCTCTCCTTCGGCGGCGCCGCCCGGGAGCCGTACCGCGGCTTCGACCCCCTCGACCACGTGGTCCTGCACGCCCCGGCCGCCGACTTCCAGGCCGTCGCCGGACGGCTGATGCAGCGCCCGCTGGACCGGGCCCGGCCGCCGTGGGAGGCGCATGTGCTGCCGGGGGAGGACGGCACGTCCTTCGCCGTGCTCTTCAAGTTCCACCACGCCCTCGCCGACGGCCTGCGCGCACTGATGCTCGCCGCCGCCGTGATGGACCCCGTGGACGTCCCGCCGGCCCGGCCCCGGCGCCCCGAGGAGCCCCGCCCCGGCCTGCTGCCGGACGTGCGCCGGCTGCCCGGGGCGGTCCGCGGGGCCCTGTCCGACGTGGGCCGCGCGCTCGACATCGGCGCGTCGGTCGCCGTGTCCGGCCTCGGTGTGCGTTCGACCGCCGCGCTGACCGCCGAGCCGTCCGGCACCCGCCGTACCGCCGGAGCGGTCCTCGACCTCGACGACATCCACCGGGTCCGCAAGCGCGTCGGCGGCACCGTCAACGACGTGCTGATCGCCGTCGTCGCGGGCGCCCTGCGCCGCTGGCTCGACGAACGCGGCGACGGCTGCGAGGGACTCGCCCCGCGCGCCCTGATCCCCGTCTCCAAGCGGCGCCCGCGCACCGCCCACCCACAGGGCAACCGGCTCTCCGGCTACCTGATACGGCTCCCCGTCGGCCAGGCCGACCCGCTCGCCCGCCTGGAGACCGTCCGTACGGCGATGGACCGCAACAAGGACGCCGGACCCAACCGCGGCGCGGGCGCGGTCGCCCTGCTCGCCGACCACGTCCCGGCGCTCGGCCACCGGCTCGGGGGACCCCTCGCCGCGCAGGCGGCCCGGCTCTGGTTCGACATCCTCGTCACCAGCGTGCCGCTGCCCAGCCTCGGCCTGCGCCTGGGCGGGCACCCGCTCACCGCCGTCTACCCGTACGCCCCCCTCGCCCGCGGGCAGTCGCTGGCCGTGGCCGTCTCCACGTACCGCGGCAGCGTGCACTACGGACTCGTCGCCGACGCCGAGGCCGTCCCCGATCTGGACCGGCTCGCCGCCGCTCTGGCCGCCGAGGTGGAGACGCTCATCACCGCCTGCGACGGTTGACCTCGGCGGATTTTGCCGGTCCGGCCCGGCGCTCCGTAGAATTCCCCGTTCGACAGCGGGTGCTACCGGAGCGCCGCGACGAGGGAATCAGGAAGCGCAGCGGCGATGACGGTGACAGAGGACGGTCCGGCGACCACGGACGAGGTCGTGTACGGGCCCGGCATCGACCCCGAACGGCTCGCCGTGTGCCTCAGCGTGCTCCAGGAGCTGGACGGGCTGGAGGTCGACCACCCCGACGCGATCCAGGTGCGCCAGGCCACGTCGCACATCTACCGCACGGTCAAGCAGCGCCGCAAGCAGGAGCGCCGGGCCGCCAAGACCGCCCACGACAGGGCGGTCACCGAGGCGACCGCGACCGGCTCCGCTCAGCGCATCGACGACGAGACCGAGGGCATCCTCCCGTCGTCGAGCACCGAGGAGGGCAGGATCGCGGGGATACTCCAGCGCCCGCGCTCCTGCTACACCTGCAAGTCGCGGTACGTCGAGGTCGACTACTTCTACCACCAGCTCTGTCCGGACTGCGCCCGCGTCAACCGCGCCAAGCGCGACGCCGGCGCCGACCTCTCCGGCAAGCGCGCCCTGCTCACCGGCGGCCGCGCCAAGATCGGCATGTACATCGCCCTGCGGCTGCTGCGCGACGGCGCCCACACCACGATCACCACGCGGTTCCCGAAGGACGCCATCCGCCGCTTCAAGGCCATGGACGACTCCGCGGACTGGATCCACCGCCTGGACGTCGTCGGCATCGACCTGCGCGACCCCGCCCAGGCCGTGGCGCTCGCCGAGCAGGTCGCCGAGCAGGGTCCGCTCGACATCCTGATCAACAACGCGACCCAGACCGTACGCCGGCTGCCGTCCGCCTACGCCGCGCTGGTCGAGGGCGAGAGCGCCCCGCTGCCCGCCGGTGAGCTGCCCGCGCACCAGGTCATCGGCGCCTTCAACTCCGGCGCGGTCGACGGCCTCGCCGCGCTGCCCCTCGGCGTCAGCGGCCTCGACGCGCAGAAGGTCGCGGACCTGGCGCTGGTCGCCGGCAACGCCAGCATCGAGCGCCACCTCGCGGGCACGGCCATCGACGCGGGCGGCCTGGTGCCGGACGTCGTCGAGAGCAACACCTGGGTGCAGAGCATCGACCAGATCTCCCCGGTCGAGCTGCTCGAGACCCAGCTGTGCAACTACACGGCCCCGTTCATCCTGATCAGCGCGCTGCGCCCGGCGATGGCCGAGGCCGCGCGCAGGGCGGCCAGCAAGCGCGCCTACGTCGTGAACGTCTCGGCGATGGAGGGCGTCTTCAACCGCGGCTACAAGGGCGCGGGCCACCCGAACACCAACGCCGCCAAGGCCGCCATGAACATGGTGACGCGGACCAGCGCGGAGGAGATGTTCGCCTCCGACGGCATCCTCATGACCTCCGTCGACACCGGCTGGATCACCGACGAACGCCCGCACTTCGACAAGCTGCGGCTGGCCGAGGAGGGCTTCCACGCACCCCTCGACCTGGTCGACGGCGCGGCCCGGGTCTACGACCCGATCGTGCGCGGCGAGTCCGGCGACGACGTCTACGGCGTCTTCCTGAAGGACTACCTGCCCGGCAAGTGGTGAGGCGTCCGGACTGAGGCCCGCCGCCGGCAGATGGCGCGCGGGCCGGTCAGTCGATCGCGCCCAGCCGGGAGCGGCGCGCCGCGAGCAGCTCCAGCAGGGTGCGCCAGTCCTCCAGCACGCCCGCGTCCAGGCCGGGCACCCGCGCCGCGTCGTCCGCCTGCCGCAGGGTCAGCGCCTCCTCGGCGAGCGGGTCGCGGGCGAAGGCGGCGGCCTCCGCCTCGGACATCGCGGCCCGGCCGGGCGCCGCTTCGAGGACGCCGAGATAGCGCCCGGCGGGTGTGTGCAGCCGCACCAGCCGGGACACCCGCTCGCCCAGCAGCGGCCGTACGGCGTCGGCGGCCAGCTCGGCGTGACCGGTGACATCACCCGGTCGCAGTACACGGCCGAGTTCGTGCACGAGTCCGGCGACCTGGAGCTCCTTGTCGGCGGGACGGCCGCGGCGCAGCAGGGCCGCGGTCTGCAGGGAGTGCTCGTGCAGGTCGACCGGATGGCCGGGGGCGCGGACACCCCGGCAGGCGCTCAGCAGGTCCATCAGCTCGTCGACGCCGCGCAGCTCCATGGGTCCGTCCTCCCGCGAGACAGCCGTAGCGGTACGCCAGCAGATCATGGCGAGCATTCGGCCTGGCCAACGGGATCTGAACGCCCTCGCGGTGCCGGAATTCCGTTCGATCTCCTGCGCTGAACGGGTGGCGGCAAACGGGTCGATCTTGTAAAAAATAGGTGCAGAACGCTTGCGCTCCGAGCGTGACCGACCTCGGATAGTTACCTCAAGTTTTCAGCCCGATCGAGCGCACCCCCGCTCATTTGGTTATCCTGATGCGCGACGGACAGCAGTACGGGTCCTACCCACACCCACGGTCCGTCCCGGGACGAGCCGGTCTACCACGGCCCGCTCCCGCACCAGGAAGGGCGCCACCGCGACCGAGGTTTTCCAGCCAGACCCGAGCGGGCGTCAGGTGCCGGAGCGCAGACTGACCGGAATTGCCCGAGGGTGACCCGACACATAAGGAGTGCGCGGTGACACCGGAGAAGACGAATCGCGATCAACGCCCCAAGGAACGCAAGGACCGCGCCGGCCGTCGGCCCGGCGAGATCGGCAGCCTCGACGTGTGGGCCCGGTCGGCCCCGATCCGCCTCGCGGGCTACGAGGACGACCTCGCCGAGCCCCACATCCTGCCCAGCGTGGACTGAGCGGGAGTCCTTGGCGCATGGGCGTGCGGGACCCACGCCCATGCGGTGACGATCCGCCGCACCGCCGCGGCCCCTCCGCGATCACCGCCGACGCCGCCCCACGAGGGCGGGGCCGCATCCGATCGCCCGCGGCCGGCCCGGCCCCTCGCGTCACCCGGCCGGTTCGTACTCGAACCAGATCCGGTGCGTGCCGTCCTCGTCGACCACGATGCCTCCCGTCCCGGTGATCCCGGCCAGCCCGCCGGTGCCGCTGCCGGGTACGACGACGAAGTACGCGCTGTCCGTGCCCCGGCCCGTGGTCGTCATGCTGTGGGCGAAGTTGAAGGTGCCGGACACGCCGTGCAGGGCCCCGTCGAAGGACTCCATGGCCACATAGGTGCCGCTGCCCGTGCTCTCCCCGTACGCCGAGGTGAACAACGTGGCCGAGCGGCCCGTGATCTCGCCCTCGTACCGCTTCTCCATCGTGGCGAAGCCCACGGGGACCCCGGTCTCGATCCCCGGCTGCGGGACAGGCGCGGGAGTGAACTCGGCCACCTTGAACGTTCCTGATGCTCGCATGCACCGGAGCGTAGGGGACCCCACTGACAACGCCCCGGACCTGCGACGACACCGGGCCGACGAGGCCCTCCGGACGACAGCGGGCTGACGAAGCCCTCTAGTCGAGCGGCGCCGTCCGCCGCCAGGGGTGCAGCTCCTCCAGCTGTCCCGCGACATCCAGCAGGTCCGCCTCCGACCCCGGACGCGCCACCAGCTGCACCGCGCACGGCGCGCCCGAGGGCAGGGAGCCGAAGGGGACGGCCATGGCGGGCCAGCCCGTCAGGTTCCACGGCGGCGTCATCGGTGAATAGGCGCTGTTGGCCGCGATGTTGCGCAGCCAGTTCCGCTCGTGCCAGGGCGCGGACCTCGGCGAGCGGCGGGCCAGCGCGGGCATCAGCAGCACGTCGTGCTCGGCGAAGAACGGCTCCAGCCTGCGCCGCAGCGCCTCCCGACTCGCCCCCGTCCGTACGCCCGCCACGAAGCGCCGGCCGACCGCCGCGTGCGTCCGGGTGCGACGGGCCAGCAGCCGGGTGTCGAGCCCCTGCGCGTCCACCGACGTCCCCGCCGTCCAGTGGGCGATCGAGGTCAGGCTCAGCGACAGGGGGTAGGGCGGATCGGCGGGCCGCACCCGGTGCCCGGCGCCGGCCAGCAGCCGCGCCGCCTCCCGGACCGCCTGGGCGTACGGCCTGGCGACGGTCACCCCGGCGAGCGGGCTGCGCAGGGACACCGCCACCGAGTGCGGCGCGGGCTCCTCGCGGTGGGGGACCTCGGCGTCGGCGAGCACCGAGAGCATCAGCCGGGCGTCCGCGACGGTGGTGGCCAGCGGGCCGTTCTCCGACATGCCGAACCAGTCGCCGTCACTGATCCCGGCCGGCACCTTCCCGTGCCCCGGCTTGATGGTGACCAGGCCGCAGTTGGCCGCCGGTATGCGCAGCGAGCCCATCCCGTCGTTGCCCAGCGCGAGCGGCGTGAAGGCCGCCGCCACCGCCGCCGCGCTGCCGCCGGAGGAGCCGCCCGCGGTGCGCGCGGTGTCCCAGGGGTTGCGGGAGGTGCCGTGGACGCCCTCGGTGGTGCCGAACACGCACAGCTCCGGCACGTTCGTCAGGCCCACCACCACCGCGCCCGCCGCCCGCAGCCGGGCGACCGTCACATGGTCCTCCGCGGCCGGTGTCACCGGTGTGGCCGCGGAGCCGATCCGCATCGACTCGCCCCGCACCGCCAGGTTGTCCTTGACCGCCACCGGCACCCCCGCCAGCGGCAGTTCGCCCAGGTCGTCCCGTGCCCCGACCTCGTCCGCCTCGGCGAGCGCCGCCCGGGCCCGGACCACGCGGAAGGCCCCGATCCGCCCGTCCAGCCGCTCGATCCGCGCCAGATGCTCCGCCACCACCTCCCGCGGCGTCACCCGCTTCTCCCGTACGGCGGCGGCTATGTCGACGGCGGTCCGGCCCACCCAACTGGTCACGGCGGCTCCTCAGGACGGTGGCTACTGGCGAGTACGTAGGGAGAACTCTGCCTCTGCGCGGGTCGTACGTCGAGAGTCCGGAGCCCGGTTCACGCGCCCACGGACAGCGGGGACGTGCGGCACGGTTCGAAGCGCGCGCGGCGGGGGAGCTGTACATCTCGTCGGCCCCCGTGACCGTGACCCACGCCCGTCAGCAGCGAGACGACCCACGGAGCACCTCATGCATGACGACCGCACTCTCGTCGAGGCCCGGCTGCGGCGCGTCCTCGACGAGCGCGTCCGACCCGCCGTGTACCCCGAGTCCGTGCCGCTGGAGGTGGCCGTCTGGCACGCCCCGGACGAGCCGGTTCCGGTGGCCGAGGGGCTCGCGGCCGAACCCGGGCCGATCGGGGTGGGAGCCCGGTGGGGCGCCCCCTGGGGCACCAGCTGGTTCCGGGTCACGGGGACCGTGCCGAGGGAGTGGGCCGGGCGGACCGTCGAGGCGCTCCTGGACCTCGGCTTCGACGAGAACATGCCCGGCTTCCAGTGCGAGGGCCTCGTCTACCGCCCCGACGGCACCCCCGTGAAGGGCCTCAACCCGCGCAACCAGTGGGTGCGGATCGGCTCACCCGTCGCCGGCGGCGAGGAGGTGCGGCTGCACGTCGAGGCCGCCTCCAACCCCGTCGTACTCGGCTACCACCCCTTCAGGCCCACGCAGTTGGGCGACAAGGAGACGGCCGGCGACGAGCCGCAGTACACGCTGACCCGGATGGACCTCGCCGTGTTCGACCGGGCGGTGTGGGAGCTGGTGCTCGATCTGGAGGTGCTGGGCGAGCTGATGGCCGAGCTGCCCGTGGACGCGCCGCGCCGCTGGGAGATCCTGCGGGCCGTGGAACAGGCACTGGACGCGATCGACCTCCAGGACGTCAACGGCACCGCGGAACGGGCCCGTTCGCTGCTGCGCCCCGCGCTCGCCGTGCCCGCCGCGCCCTCCGCGCACCGCATCAGCGCCGTCGGTCACGCGCACATCGACTCGGCCTGGCTGTGGCCGCTGCGCGAGACGGTCCGCAAGGTGGCCCGGACCACGGCGAACATGACGGCCCTGCTGGAGGACGAGCCGGACTTCGTGTTCGCCATGTCGCAGGCACAGCAGTGGGCGTGGGTGAAGGAGCACCGGCCGGAGGTGTGGGCGCGTGTGCGCAAGGCGGTGGAGGACGGCCGGTTCGTGCCGGCCGGCGGGATGTGGGTGGAGTCGGACACCAACATGCCGGGGTCGGAGGCGATGGCCCGTCAGTTCGTGCACGGGAAGCGGTTCTTCCTCGACGAGTTCGGCATCGAGAACGACGAGGCCTGGCTGCCCGACACCTTCGGCTTCGCCGCCGGTCTGCCGCAGATCATCAGGGCGGCCGGCTCCAGGCGGCTGCTGACGCAGAAGATCTCCTGGTCGCGGACCAACAGGTTCCCGCACCACACCTTCTGGTGGGAGGGCATCGACGGCACCCGGATCTTCACCCACTTCCCGCCCGTCGACACCTACAACTGCTCGATGCGCGGCGGCGAGATCGCCCACGCGGTGCGCAACTTCAGGGACAAGGGCGCCGCCCGCCGCTCCCTCGCCCCCACCGGCTGGGGCGACGGGGGCGGCGGCACCACCCGGGAGATGGTCGCCAAGGCCGCCCGGCTGCGGAACCTGGAGGGCTCGGCGACCGTCGAGTGGGAGACCCCGGCGGCGTTCTTCGCCAAGGCCGAGGCCGAGTACCCCGAGCCGCCCGTCTGGGTCGGCGAGCTCTACCTCGAACTCCACCGCGCCACCCTCACCAGCCAGGCGCGGACCAAACAGGGCAACCGGCGCAGCGAACACCTCCTGCGCGAGGCCGAACTGTGGGCGGCGACGGCCGCCGTGCGCACCGGATACCCCTATCCCTACGAGGAGTTGGACCGGATCTGGAAGACGGTTCTGCTCCACCAGTTCCACGACATCCTGCCCGGCTCCTCCATCGCCTGGGTGCACCGCGAGGCCCGCCGGACCTACGCCCGCGTGGCGGAGGAACTGAACGGCATCGTCGACGCGGCCCAGCGCGCCTTGGCCGGCGAGGGCGGCCGCGAACTCGCCTTCAACGCCGCCCCGCACAGCCGGGGCGGCGTCCCCGCGGGCGGAGCCGGCACTCCCGCCGAGCCCCCGCCCGCGACCCGTGCACTCCGCCCCGAGGGCGGCTTCGTGCTCGACAACGGGTTGCTCCGGGTCGAGATCGACGCCGCGGGGCTGGTCGTCTCCGCGTACGACGTCGAGGCCGACCGGGAGACCGTCGCGCCGGGCCGGGCGGCGAACCTGCTCCAGCTGCACCCGGACTTCCCGAACATGTGGGACGCCTGGGACGTCGACCGGTTCTACCGCAACACGGTCACCGACCTCACCGACGCCGACGAGGTCACGGCCGCCGACGACGGCGCCCGTGTGCGGGTCGTGCGCACCTTCGGCGCCTCCCGCGTCACCCAGCTGCTCACCCTGGCACCGGGTGAACGACGGCTCGTGCTCGACACCGAGGTCGACTGGCACGAGACGGAGAAGTTCCTGAAACTGGCGTTCCCGCTGGACGTGCACGCCGAACGGTACGCGTCGGAGACCCAGTTCGGGCATGTGCACCGGCCCACCCACACCAACACCAGTTGGGAGGCGGCCAAGTTCGAGGCCTGCAACCACCGGTTCGTGCATGTGGCGGAGCCCGGCTGGGGCGTCGCCGTCGTCAACGACTCCACGTACGGCCACGACGTGACCCGCACCGTCCGCACCGACGGCGACCTCGGTACGACCACCACGGTCCGGGCCTCGCTGCTGCGCGCGCCCCGCTTCCCGGACCCCGAGACCGACCAGGGCGTGCACCGGTTCCGGCACGCCCTGCTGCCGGGCGCGGGGATCGGTGACGCCGTCCGCGAGGGCTGGCGGCTGAACCTGCCGGAACGCCGGCTCACCGGCGCGCACGAGATCGAGCCCCTGGTGGCCGTCGACCAGGACGCGGTCGTGGTCACTGCGGTGAAGCTGGCCGACGACGGCAGCGGTGACGTGGTGGTCCGCTTCCACGAGGCCCACGGAGGCCGCTGCCGCGCCGTGCTCACGCCCGGCTTCGGCGTGGCGGGGGTGCAGGCCACGGACCTGCTGGAACGGCCCCTGCCCGAGGCGGCCGGGCCACGGCTCGACGGCGGCCGGATCGCCGTACGTCTGCGGCCGTTCGAGCTGATGACCCTGCGGCTGAGGCGGACCGCCGGTGAGGTGTGACCGCCGGGCCGGTCCCGCGGAACCGGGTGCCCGGCCCCTCAGCCCCGGCGTACGGGTCACTCGGCCCCGGCGGAGCCGCCTCTCAGCCCCGGCGGACCGGCCCCTCCAGCCGCGTCGGCGGCAGATACTCCCGTACGTACGTCCGCTCCCAGCACGCCCCCGTCTCCCGCAGCTCCCGCCACGTCGTGTACCGGTAACGGAAGAGACGGGCCCGTACGAACCTCGGCGGTGTGCCGGGCGGGAACGGTGAACGGCGCAGCAGCTTCAGGGTCGCCCGGTCGTCCTCCAGCAGGCGTTCGACCAGCGCCCCGAACCAGGCACCGGCGTAGCCGGGGGACAGCCCCGCGAACCACATCAGCCAGTCGAGGCGCAGATGGTAGGGCGCGAACTGCCGGGGCCAGCGCCGGGGATCACCCGGCTTGCCCTTGAACTCGTACTCCCGCCAGTCGGACTCGGCGCGCGGGCTGTCGTCCAGGGTGCCCTCGATCACCACCTCGTAGCGGATCTGGTTGACGCTGCCGAACGCGCCGTAGGTGTTGACCAGGTGCAACGGGTCGAAGGAGCGGTTCATGACCTGGCGCCGGGAGATCATGTTCAGCACCGGGTGGTAGCTGAGGAACACGATCAGCGCGGCGACGGCGAGCACCGTCACCTCGTACCAGAGCGGGGCGTCCGGCACGGACGGCGGGTCGGCCGGGAACCGCACCGCCGACAGGGCCAGCACGATGGTGATCCAGTTCAGCCAGGCGAAGTTGCCGGACAGGACCAGCCAGAGCTGGGTCACGATCATCAGCGCGGCGGCGGCCGAAGCGATCGGCTGCGGGGTGAACAGCAGGACGGGGACGCCGAGTTGCACGACATGGTTGGCGGCGACCTCGACGCGGTGCAGCGGACGCGGCAGATGATGGAAGAACCAGCTCAGCGGGCCCGGCATCGGCTGGGTCTCGTGGTGGTAGTCGAGGCACGTCAGCTTTCGCCAGCAGGCGTCCCCGCGCATCTTGATCAGACCCGCCCCGAACTCCACCCGGAACAGGATCCAGCGCAGCAGGAACAGCACCACGACCGGCGGGGCCACCTCGTCGTTGCCGAGGAACACGGCGAGGAAGCCGACCTCCAGCAGCAGGGACTCCCAGCCGAACGCGTACCAGGTCTGGCCGACGTTGACGACCGACAGATACAGCACCCACGGCACCAGCCACAGCAGCATCCCGCCCCACAGCGGCAGCCAGGAGTCCAGCCCGGCGAGCAGCGCCACGGACACCGCGCAGCCCGTCCACACCCAGGCCGCGAAGAAGCGGTCGGAGTAGTGGAGTTGAAACACGCTGGGCGCGTCACGGAACCGCACCCGGGCGACGAAACGGGGGACGGGCAGCATGCCGCGCTCGCCCATCAGCGCCCGGAACTGCAGGGCCGCCGTCAGGAACGCCATCAGATACACCGCGGCCAGGGCCCGCTGGAAGACCAGCCGGCTCAGCCAGTAGCCGGACTCGGTGAACCAGTCCACGGCCGTAGCTCCTCTCCTCCGGCGGGCCCGGATCTCCTCCGCTCCGGCAGGCCCGGACCGGTCACAGCGCGTGTCCGCATGCTCCGCTTGCGTAACCCAAGTGAGTGAAGCAAACAATGGTGAGGTATTGCCCGAAACGAGGCGGGAGAACGTGGTGCCCTCACCCATCCGAACCCTCGTCACCGCGTGTGCGCTCCTGGCGGCGCTGGTCGTCGCCGGCTGTGCCGGCGCTGACACCGAGCCGGGCGAGGCGGGCGGCGAGGTCTTCCTCCAGCCGGCCGCGGCCCAGGGCCCCGACCCGTTCACGGCCTCCACGGCCGACCCGACGGCGAAGCCCGCGCCCGCCACCCCGACGCCACGCGGCTCCGAACCCCTCGCCCGGCCACGCCTCGTCTCCGGAGCCACGCCCGGTCTGTACGGCGGCACCGAAGGGGTCGGCAGCTGTGACGTGGGGCGCCAGATCGGCCACCTCACCGCGGACCCGGCCAAGGCGCGTGCCTTCGCCGAGGTCGAGGGCATCGGCGCACAGGCCGTCCCCGGCTATCTGCGCGGCCTGACCCCGGTGCAGCTGCGCGCCGACACCCGGGTCACCAACCACGGCTGGCGCGACGGCCGTACGACGGTCTACCAGTCGGTCCTCCAGGCCGGCACCGCCGTCCTCGTCGACACGAGGGGAGTGCCCCGGGTGCGCTGCGCCTGCGGCAACCCCCTGCTGCCGCCGGCCGGGGCGGGCGGGCCCGAGTCGACCGCCGGCACGGCCTGGTCCGGCTACCGCCCGGCCGAGGTGGTCGTGGTGACCCCGGCGCCGAAGGTGATCACCCACATCACCATCGTCGACGTCGTCAACGACACCTGGATCGAGCGGCGGTGCGGCCGCGACGCCCGCCACGACCGTCCGGTGGCCCCGCCCGCCTGGGTGACCCGGCCCCCGTCCCCGAGCGGGTCGGACAGCCCTGGCGCGAGCCCGAGCACCTCCGGCACCGGCACCCCGGGCGAGGGCACCTCGCCCCCCGGCCGGCCCGACCCGGATCGGTCCGGCCCCGACTCCTCGAGCCCGAGCGCTCCCCGCGAGGACCTGCGGGACGGGAACAGCACGTCCCCCGACGCCTCGGAGCCCGGCGCCTCCGAGCCCGGCGAGTCCCCGGCCGACTGCCTCGTGACGCCGACCGTGACGGTCACTCCGGGCGCCACCCCCTCGGCCGCGCCGCCCACCGCGACCGCCACCGCCTGCCCGACGGCCACGGTGACCGCGACGCCCCCCGGCGCCCGTCCGCCGAGCGAGCCCGGCACCGGTACGTCGCCCGGCGGCGGTGTCGGACCGCAGACCGTCCCGGACTCCCCCGACCTGCCCGACGGCGGCGGCCTGATCCCCGAGGACCCGGCCGCGCCCCGGGCCACCGGGATCGTCTTCGGCAGCCCCCTCGGCTTCCTCGGCGGGTGAGAAGGCCACCCGTGGCGGGGTCGCCCGGCCGGCAGGCCCCGCTCGTGGAATCGGTCGAATCCTGGCAAGGTGGGCCCATGGCTGATCGGGGAGCGGGCACGATGTCACTCCCGGACGACTGGCCCGACCACGCGAACGCGATCCTCGCGCTCAACCGCATGGGCAGCTTCGACTGGGACCTGGACGCGGGCCTGATGGTGATGGACGCCCAGGCACACGCGATCTTCGACATCCTCCCCGAGGAGTACGACGACCGCCCCGAGACCCTCGCCGTCCGCGTGCCGCCCAACGAGGCCCGCAGGCTGGACGCCACCGTCTCGCAGGCCCTCAAGGACGGCAGCGAGAACTACGGCGCCTACTTCCGCATCCGCCGCCGCGACGGCACCCAGCAGTGGACCCACACCCAGGGCTACATCCGGCGCGACGAGACCGGCCGGCCCCGCCGGATCATCGGTGTCGTCCGTGACGCCACCCAGGAACTCGCCGACATCGCGACCCGCCGTGAACGGCTCGAGCAGGACACGGCACTGCGCGAGCAGACCAATGTCGTCCAGCTGACCACGGCCGCCCTCGCCCACGCCCGCACCGTCCAGGACGTCATCGACGTCCTCAAGGACACCCACGGGCTCACCCACCTCGGCGCCACCAGCCTGGTGATGGGCCTGGTCGAGGCGGGCCGCGTCCGGCTGATCGCCGAGGGACCCGCGGGCAGTTTCGTCGCCGGCACCGACGTCACCGGCATCGACGAGCCGTACCCGATGAACGAGGTCGTACGGACCCTCAGCCCCCGCTTCATCGAGTCCCCCGAGGAGTTCGCGGCCGGCTATCCGATCCTGTGGCCGCACATCACCGACCTGAGGATCACCTCGGCCGCCTATCTGCCGCTGATCGTGCAGGCCCGCCCGATCGGCGCGATGGGCCTGCTCTACAACGACCGCCGCGGCTTCACCACCGAGGAACGCAACATCCTCGTCGCGCTCGGCAGCAGCATCGCCCAGAGCCTGCAACGGGCCATGTTCTACGAGCAGGAGAAGGACATCGCCCAGGGCCTCCAGCAGGCCATGCTGCCGCGCACCATCCCCAGCGTGCGCGGCGCCGACGTCGCCGTCCGCTACCGCGCCGCCGCCATCGGCGGCTCCCAGGGCCGGGACATCGGCGGCGACTGGTACGACCTCATCCCGCTGCCCGGCGGCCGCGTCGGCGCCGTCATCGGGGACGTCCAGGGCCACGACACGCACGCCGCCGCCGTCATGGGCCAGCTCCGGATCGTGCTGCGCGCCTACGCCGCCGAGGGCCACACCCCGGCCACCGTGATGGCCCGCGCCTCCGTCTTCCTGCACGAACTCGACACCGACCGCTTCGCCACCTGCCTCTACGCCGAGGCCGACCTGGCCACCGGAGTGGTCCAGGTGGTGCGCGCCGGGCACATCGACCCGCTGCTGCGCCACGCGGACCGCTCCTGCCGCCGGATCCCCGTCGCGGGCGGGCTGCCGCTCGGGCTGTCGGCGGAGTTCGGCAGCCTGGAGTACCCGGTCTCCACTGTCGAGCTCGACCCCGGGCACACCCTGCTGCTGTGCACCGACGGCCTGGTGGAGAAGCCGGGCTCCGACCTTGACGACGGCATGCGCACCCTCACGGCGCTCATCGCCTCGGGCCCCGAGGACGTGCGCCGCCTCGCCGACATGCTCATCGACCTCGCCGAGGAGCGCGGCGGCGACGACGACGTGGCCCTGCTCCTGCTGCACCGGCGCGGCCTGGACGTGCCCGTGGGCGGCGGGCGGCTCCAGCAGCATGTGGCCCCCGGCGACCCGGAGGCCCTGCACGAGGCGCGGCACATGGTCCGTGCCGCCGTGCACACCTGGGGTGCCCGGGACCGCGCCGACGAGATCGAACTCATCGCCGACGAACTGATCACCAACGCCCTGATGCACACCGAGGGCGCCGCGATCGTCACCCTGCGGGCCCTGGCCGGCGGCCGGCGGCTGCGGGTCGAGGTCGAGGACTCCTCCAGCGCGCTGCCGCGCCGCCGTGAGGCGGGGGAGTCCGGGGTCTCCGGCCGCGGACTGCTCCTGGTCGACCTGCTCACCGACGACTGGGGCGTGGAGGCCCGCGGCGGCGGCAAGTGCGTGTGGTGCGAGTTCGACGTACCGGAGAGCGACCGGCGGCGGCCCAACAGGCGGAGGTGAGCGCCGCGCCGGGGGCCGCACCCGGATGTCCGGCGAGGCGCGCGGACCCGAGCATCGGGCGGGGGCGCCGTCGTTCGCCCGGTCGTGCGGACTTGAGCACCGGGCGGGGGCGCCGCCGTCCGCCCGGCTGTGCGGACCTGAGCGTTCCGCTCCCTGATGGCACCCTGGACCTATGCCGGAACTCCCCGAGGTCGAAGCGCTGAAGGACTTCCTCACCGAGCACCTGACCGGTCATGAGATCGTCCGCGCGCTACCTGTCGCGATCAGCGTCCTGAAGACGTACGACCCCCCGCTCTCGGCCCTCGAGGGCCGCACGGTCACCGGCGTCGGACGGCGTGGCAAGTTCCTGGCCCTGGCCACCGACGGCGGCCCGCACCTGGTCACCCATCTCGCCCGCGCGGGCTGGCTCCAGTGGAAGGACCGCCTCCCGGACGGCATGCCCAAGCCCGGCAAGGGGCCGCTCGCCCTGCGCGTCGCCCTGGAGACGGGCGCGGGCTTCGACCTGACCGAGGCCGGCACCCAGAAGCGCCTCGCGGTGTACGTCGTCCAGGACCCCGGGGAGGTCCCCGGCATCGCCCGGCTCGGCCCCGACCCGCTCGCCGACGGCTTCGACGAGGCCGCGTTCGCCGCGCTGCTGAAGGACGAGCGCCGCCAGATCAAGGGCGCCCTGCGCGACCAGAGCCTGATCGCCGGTGTGGGCAACGCCTACAGCGACGAGATCCTGCACGCGGCGAGGATGTCCCCCTTCAAACTGGCCGCCAAGCTGACCCCGGAGGAGACCCGCACCCTCTACACGGCCCTGCGCGAAACCCTGACCGAGGCGGTCGAGCGGTCCCGGGGCCTGGCCGCGGGGCGGCTGAAGGCCGAGAAGAAGAGCGGACTGCGCGTCCACGGCCGCACCGGCGAAGCCTGTCCGGTCTGCGGCGACACCATCCGCGAGGTCTCCTTCAGCGACTCCTCCCTCCAGTACTGCCCCACCTGCCAGACCGGCGGCAAACCGCTCGCGGACCGCCGGATGTCCCGGCTGCTGAAGTGACCCGGGCCGGCGTGTCAGCGGGGTGTCCTAGCCTGGTCCGTACGTGATCAGTGCCCGCACGCACCGCACCGGGAGGCCCCAGTGAGCACTCTGCCCGACCGTCCGCACACCGCCGTGCTCGTCATCGACTTCCAGAAGGACGTGGTGGCGTCGGCGCACGACCGCGAGGGAGTCACCGCCAACATCGCCGCCCTGGTCGACCGCGCCAGGGCCGAGGACGTGCCGGTGGTGTGGGTGCAGCACTCGGACGAGCAGCTGACCCGGGACAGCGAGGGCTGGGAGTACGTGCCGGAGCTGGTGCGGCGCGACGGCGAGCCCGTCGTGCACAAGCACTTCGGCGACTCCTTCGAGGACACCGAGCTGGAGGAGGTCCTCGCCGAGCGCGGGATCGGCCGGATCTTCGTCACCGGCGCCCAGACCGACGCCTGCATCCGCTCCACCGTCCACGGCGCCTTCACCCGCGGCTACGACGTCTTCCTGGTCGGCGACGCCCACACCACCGAGGACCTCAGCGAGTACGGCGCCCCGTCCCCGGAGCTGGTGATCGCCCACACCAACCTCTACTGGAACGAGCAGAAGGCCCCCGGCCGCAGCGCGGGCACCGTGGCGACGAAGGACGTCGCCTTCAGGGACTGAGCCTCCCTGGGTGCTCCGGGCCGGCTCCGGCGTCAAGAGCCTCTGCGGGGACCGTACGTCACTGCACGGGGATCGTCACCAGCCGCTCCCCGGTCGTCGTGCGCACCTCGTAGCGGGCTATCTCGTCCGGGTGCAGGGCGGCGCCGCCCTCCGTGGAGGTCGGGCGGGCGTCGCGGGCGGAGGCGGTCCAGGTGGTGATCGTCTCCTCGGAGCCGTCGTGCCCGACGGCGACGAGCCGGCACACTCTCGGACCGGCCGCGTCCTTGACCTCCAGCGACACCTCGCTGCCCCACGGTTCGGCCACGGCCGTGACCTGCGCCCACACGCCCGAGCGTTCGTCGGTCGCCTCGACCCGCAGGGGGTCGGTGCCGCGCTCGGCCGTCAGCGCGATCGCCGGCCCGGCCACCGCCAGCACCACCGCGGCGGCCACGGCGTAGAGCGAGCGCCTGCGCCGGGCCCGGGTGCGCGCGGCGACCTCGCCGAGCAGCCGGTCCAGGAGCCGGGGCCCGGGTGCCGCCATGGGGTGCACGGCCCGCGGGGTCGCGGTGCGGTAGAGCATCAGCTGCCGTGTGACGGGACCGAATTCGGTCACATGCGCGCTGCACCGCGGGCACTCCATGAGGTGGTCCTCGAAGCGGAAGGACTCCGCCTCGTCCAGCACGCCGAGCGCGTAGGCGGCGACGTCGCGATGCCGTTCCTGGGACCTCATGCCGAATCCTCGTGCCTTTGAGTGCGGGTGGGGTTACTCCTTGCTCCCATCCGTACGCACCGCACCGCCGAATCACTCAAGCCACGCGCGAATCGGCGCCAAGGGATTCGGAGCCCTCGGGCCCCCGGATTGGTCCCGTCCCGAAAAAGGTCGCAATCGGTTCGGGATCAGGCCCGTCGACGACGCCCGCGGGGGCGCGAAACCGTGTCCCCACGGGGCTGTACGGGCCTGCCGGGCGGGCTTCAGAAGAGGCTGATCGCGAGGTGCCCGAGGGGAAGTCCCAGCTGCCAGGCCGGAGTCCACACCTTCGGGCTGTCGTCCTCGCCGAGGCCTCCGCCGGGGACGGCGTTGAGGTCCGGGGCGAGCAGCTCGGTCTCCTCCAGCCAGCGCCAGGCCGCCGCGGCCAGTTCGAGATCGGGCGCGGGGACCGCGGCGGCCTGCGCCTCCTCGGTGAGCTCGGCCATCCGCGCGCGCACCCAGTCCTGCCAGGGCTGGTCGTAGGCCGTCAGCGACAGCCAGGTCTCCAGCTGGGTGACCACCCGGATCCCGGACAGCTCCCCCTCGGTGTCGGAGAGGAAGACGGTGAGCGCCAGCGCGTCGCGGCCGGCCCGGAACTCGAAGGACGTCGGCGGCATCAGGTCTCCCGACCGCAGCAGCTCGTCGGCGATGTACTCGGCGTACAACCAGGCCATGGGGACGGTCAGTTCCCCTCCGCCGTTGCCGTCGGTGCTCTGATGACCTCTGTGCTGCATCCCTTCCTGCCTTCCTCCGGTGCGTGCGCGTCGCCCGACCCCGGGCCCCGTACTGAAGGGCCCATCCGGAACACGGATGAGGACAGCCGATTACTCAACCGGGGTCCTGGGCAAGGCACTTTACGGAGGCTTGACCCGACCATTGGTTTCACCGCAGGTCGGCCGCGTATCCCGGTAGCACCCGGCGCAGGGCGCGCAGCGCGTAGTAAGCGCGGGACTTCACGGTACCGGGTGGAATGCCGAGGGTTTGCGCGGCTTCCGCCACACTCGCCCCTTGGAAATACACGAGCACCAGGACTTCACGGTGCTCCGGAGTGAGTGTCTTCACAGCCTCGCGCACATCCACGGTCGCGGCCGACCGTTCGGCGTGGTCGGCGCAGACCCGCGCGCTGTCCAGCACGGCGTCCCCGACCTCGGCCGGACGTGCCTGACGGGCCCGCCGCGCGTCGATGGCGAGCCGCCGCGCCACGGTCAGCAGCCAGGGCCGTACGGATTCGAAGGCGTCGGCGCGCAGCGCCTCGGGATGCTGCCAGGCGCGGACCAGGGTCTCCTGCACGAGGTCCTCGGCGCGTTGCCGGTCGCCGTCGCAGAGCCGCAGGAGCAGTGCGAAGAGTGGCCGGCCGTGCTCCCGCTGCAAGGCGGCGAGCTCGTGCTCGGCGGTCGTCGTCCCGGGGGTGAGAGTCGTCACGGCCGTCATGGGCGTATGGCATCGCAGCGATCCGCACCGGGACAGGGCGTGCGCACGGATGTGCGGCGGACGGTCGAACGCGTCGGCGAACGGTTCGACGAACGGTCCCGGACACCTCCATCCGCGCGGACCGGACGGGTTAAAGGGGGTGTGGAGGCCGTTTGGGGTGCCGGTCACCTTCGTACCTATTGGTCAGTAAATATGACCAATATGAGGTGAACGGATGATCGCACGCAGACGGCAGGTCGCCCTCGTCCTGACCGCACTCCTCACCGCGGGCGCCGCATGCCAGGCCCAGCGCCACGAACCCAGAGCCGGACACCCGGCCCCCAGCGCCACCGACCCCCGCGGCTTCACCCTCGTCGCCTCCGGCGATGTCCTGCCGCACAGCTCGATCATCGACCGGGCCCGGTTCGACGCCGGCGGCACGGGCTACGACTTCCGCCCGATGCTGTCCGGGATCGAACCCGTCGTCGCCCGCGCCGACCTGGCGCTGTGTCACATGGAGACCGTCTACGGCGAGAACGGCGACTACACCGGCTACCCCGCCTTCAAGTCCCCGCCCGAGATCGCCCCAGCCCTCGCCGCCACCGGCTACGACGGCTGCTCCACCGCCTCCAACCACAGCCTCGACGACGGCGCGGCGGGCATCCTGCGCACCCTGGACGCCCTCGACCGGGCGGGCGTACGGCACGCGGGGACGGCCCGCACCGAGGCCGAGGCGCGCACGGTCACCGTGCTGCGGGCGGGCACGGCGAAGGTCGCCCACCTGTCCTACACGTACGACACCAACGGCTTCCCGCTGCCCGCCGGACAGCCGTGGGCCGTGAACCTCATCGACGAACAGCGCATGATCACCGACGCCCGTGCGGCCCGGCGGGCGGGCGCCGACGTGGTCGTGGTGTCCGTGCACTGGGGCACCGAGTGGCAGGACGCCCCCGACGACCGGCAGCTCGCCCTGGCCCGCGCCCTCACCGCGTCCCGCACCGGGAGCCGCTCCGACATCGACCTGATCCTCGGCACCCACGCCCATGTCCCGCAGGCCTACGAGAAGGTCAACGGGACCTGGGTGATCTACGGCATGGGCGACCAGATCGCCGGCGAGATGACCAACTACGAAGGCGTCCAGGACCCGCGCGGCAACCAGTCCAGCGTCGGCCGCTTCACCTTCAGCCCGCCGGCCCGGCCGGGCGGCCGCTGGGAGGTCACCAGGGCCGAGTTCGTGCCACAGCTGTTCGACGTCGACGCGGGCCGGGTCGTCGACCTCAACGCCGCGCTCCGCCAGGGCGCCGACGTCAGAGCCGTGCGCGACCGTATCCGTGACGTCGTCCTCAGCCGGGGCGCGGCCCAGGACGGTCTGGTGATGGCGAAGTGACGGCGTCCTGGGGACCGCCGGACACGGGCACCCTAGGGAACCACCGTCACCGGCCACCGCCCGGCCTTCACCAGCCGGATCGCCACCGAACCGACGATGCGGTGGCCGGCCTGCTCCGAGGCGCCGACGACCACGGCGTCCGCCTTGAGCTCGTCGGCCGCCTCCACCAGACCGGCGTAGGGGTCACCGCGGAGGGTGTGGAACTCCCAGCGCACGTCGAATATCCCCTTGACCCGTTCGGCCGCCTCGCGGATCTGCGCCACCAGATCCTCCGCGATCCCGCCCGTCGCCTCCGCCACGGGCGCGCCCAGCGCCGCGCCCGCCGCCAGCACGGGCTGCACGTACACGACCGCGAGCAGCGCGCGCTGCCGCCGGGCCAGACCGCCCGCGTAGGCCGCGGCCCGCAGCGAGGAGTCCGAGCCGTCGACCCCGACCATGATGACCTTGGGGCCGTCGGTGCCCCGCTCGAACCGGTGCTGATCCGTCACAGCCGGAAATCTATCGGAACCCACGACTCCGGCCGCCCCCAGGGAGCCCGCCCCTCCCGGCCGCCCCACGGTCGGGATCATGAGTGCCCCCTCAGGGCGGATCATGACCGCCGTCGTGCGGGCCGGGTCATGAACGCCGACGCGGGCGCCCCGGCTCCCGCCGGGACAGGGTGGTCCGGCCACTGTGTCCTGGCCGGGGCGCCCCTGGCCGCCGACGGCATCCGCCTCACCTGGATGACGATCCGCCCGGCGCTGCCCTTCCCCCGGGGCCGCCGCCGCTGACGCGGCGGGCGGGCTTGTCCGCCCGCCATCTGGTGCGGACGGGGTGGAAGGCGCGTCGGCCGTCCGGCCTCGCCAGTTCGGCCGTGACGGTGTCCGGTTCGATCGCCGTCCCCACGGCGTTGAAGTACCGGTCCTCGTCCACGGAGTGCCAGGAGCGACGGAATCCCGTGTCGACCACCGGATGGCCCAGAAGCTGCGCGAACAGCGGGTAGCGGAGCTCATCGTTGCCGAGGTCGGGCGGGTCGGCGGCGGCGTAGTCGTCGAGGAAGGCCCGGGGGAAGCAGGGGCCGATGCCCAGGCAGCCGTACGGCGTGCCTTCGAAGCCGAAGCCGGAGCGTGCGTAGGCCAGGAGTTCGCGCCATTCCCGGGCCTCCTCCCGCCCCTTGAGCCAGCGCCAGTCGTCACCGATGACGCTCAAGGGGGTCGGGGCGGTCAGGCCCACGGCCTCGACGGGCACCGTGGCGTAGATCCGCTCGAGTGGCTCCGTCAGCAGAAGGTCCCACTCGACGAGATGGAGGACGTCGAAGGGAAGCCGACGGCCGACCTCGCGGTACCAGTCGAGCAGGACCAGGTCGCCGTTCTTCCAGTTCCAGAAGCCGCTGTGGCCGGAGGCGTACAGGCTGTCGAGGCCGAGCAGCGGCCCGCCCGCAAGGCGGAAGGCCGCGCCGCGCGCCCCGCGCGCGCCGCCGAAGAGTCCATGCACCGGGACACGCGGGTTGAGCCCGCGCAACTGCGCCACACGGGTACGGCTGACAAGCGGGTCGCGATGAAACCGGAAGACGACGGCCCGTTCGGTGGACACGGTGCAATTTTAGGCATACAGGACAGTATGTGCATATCGCCATAGAATCGAGTCGTCGCCGGTGACGTGGTTCACCCACCGCCTTCGTTCGGAGGGCCTGAGCATGGACGATTCCCCCGCGCCGCTGCCGGGCACCGCGTTCTACACGGTCGCCGACCGGCGGTTCTTCCCCGGACTGGCGGCCCTGATCAACTCGCTGCGGCTGACGGGCCACGACGAGCCCGTGTTCGTGGTGGACCTCGGTCTCTCGGCCGAGCAGCGGAGCCGGCTCACCGGACACGCAACCCTCGTCGATCCGCCGTCACCCGACGCACCCGCGTGGTTCCTGGCCCCGTTCGGCCCCGAGCGGCACCCGGCGGAGGTGATGGTCCTCATCGACGCGGACATGATCGTCACCCGGCCCTTGACGGAGATCACCCAGGCGGCGCGGCAGGGTCACATCGTGGCGTTCGTCGACTGCCTGCCCAACAGCCGCCGCTTCCACCGGGAGTGGCAGACCACGCTCGGGCTCGGTCCCCTGCGGCGGCAGCCCTATCTGAACGCGGGACTGGTGGCACTTCCGCATCCCCTCGCCGACCGGCTGATGCCACCGTGGACCGAGGGCCAGCGGACCATCGGCCTGGCGCACAGCAGATACGGCAAGGCCACCCTCGACGACCCCTTCTACTTCGCCGACCAGGATGTGCTCAACGCTGTACTCGCCGCCCGGTTCGAGCCCGGGGAACTGGCGGTCATGGAACACCGGCTGGCTCCCCATCCGCCCTTCCCAGGGCTGTCCCTGACCGACCAGAAGCGTCTGACCTGCCGTTACGAGGACGGAACGGAGCCCTTCCTGCTGCACCACGTGCTGGCCAAACCATGGCTCTCGGCGACCCGTGACACCATCTACTCCACCCTCATGACACGGCTGCTGCTGGCCCCCGACGTCGCCCTCCGGCTGGAGCCGGAGACCCTGCCGCTGCGGTTGCGCGTAGGACCGGCCGCCTCCCTCGACCGACGCCGCGCGGATGTCGTGACCCTGATCCACGACCACGGACGTCGCCAGTTGGGCCGCTTCGGCATCCGGACGCGACTGGCCCGTCGGCGTTCACGGCAGGCCGCCCACTGACGCCGGCATGGGTGCCAAGCGGCCACACCGTGAGGACGAGGCCCTCTCGGACCAGGAGCTGAAGCAGCGGGCCAAGGCGGGCGTCTTCCTCGTCAGCACCCGCGGACTCGTCGTCCTTCTGCTGGGATTCGCGGGGAACGTGGTGGTGGCCCGGCTGCTGAACCCCCACGACTTCGGTGTGGTCGCCATCGGCATGTCCTTCGTGCTCTTCGCCGGTCTCGTCTCCGACGGCGGCCTCGGCGCCGGACTGATCCGGCGCCCGGAACCCCCGAGCGACGAGGAACTCGGCGCTCTGAGCGCGCTGCAACTGGGTGTGACGCTGACGATGACCGCCGTCGCCGTGGTGGTCGCGGTGCCGCTCGGCCGGATCGCCTGGGTGACCGCCGTCATGGTCGCCTCGATGCCCTTCGTCGCCCTCCAGTTCCCGGGCCGCATCCTGCTGGAGAGATCCCTGCTCTACCGGCGGCTCGTCGCGGTCGAGATGACCCAGGTGCTGTGTTTCCAGGCGTGGGCGATCGGCACGGTGGTGGCCGGTATCGGAGTGTGGGGGCTCGCCACCGCGACCGTCGTCCGCGCGGTGGCCGGAACGGTCGTGATGGCTTTCGTGTGTCCCGCGGGGCTGGTCCGGCCGCGGCCGGAGCTCCGCCTCGTCAAGCCGCTCGTCGGATTCGGTCTGCGGTTCCAGGCCGTCAGCGCGACCTGGCTGCTGCGTGACCAGGTGCTCAACCTCGGCGTGGCGGCGCTCGGCGGGGTCTCCCAACTCGGCCTGTGGACGCTGGCCAAGCGGTTGATGGAGATTCCCTACCTCGTCATGCAGTCGCTGTGGCGGGTCTCGTTCCCCACGATGTCGCGGCTGTCCACCGATGAGGAACGGTCGGCACGGCTCGTCCAGCAGGCCGTCGACATCGCCTCCGTCGGCATGGGCTTCGTCCTCACCGTGCTGGCTGCTTCCGCCCCGGGTCTGGTGCCCGGTCTCTTCGGCACACAGTGGCGGGAGGCAGCCGTGGTCGTCCCCTGGGCCTGCCTGGGTCTGGCCGTCGGCGGCGTGGTCTCGGTGGCCTGTCAGGGCTATCTCTACGCGATCGGCGACGCGCGGAGCGTGCTGCGGGCGAGTCTGCTGAGCGCCGTCACCTGGCTCGCCGTCGCGCTTGCGCTGCTCGAGCCGCTCGGCGTGATCTCCGTCGGGCTGGGCTGGACTCTGTCCGGGGCCGTCGAGGCCCTGGTCCTCGGCCGTGCCACCAGCCGCAGGATCCCGGTCCGCCTGGTCCGTCCGCTGCTCGCCCCCACCCTCCTCGGGGTGTGCGGTGCCTCGCTGGGGTGGGCGGTGGCCTCGCAGGGCGGCGGCACCCTGGGGTCGGGCGTCGCCGGTGGCGCCTGTGCAGCGGCACTCTTCACAGTCGGCATGGCGCTGGTGGACCTGCCTCTCGTGCGACGGACGTACGGCTTCGCCGCGGGGTCGGTGCAGGCCGCGCTGTCACGTAACCGCCGCGACGAGGTCGAGTGACCTGATCACGGCTTGACCGCGATCCGCCCCTCGTCCATCCGCAGCAGCAACAGCTGTTCCCCGGTCCGTTCCAGGAACTCGTCCACCGCCTGGCGCGCCCCCTGCCAGGTGCCGTAGTCGTCGATGAGCAGGACGCCCCCGGAGGCGAGGCGCGGATAGAGATGCTCCAGCTCGTGCCGGGTGGAGGCGTACCAGTCGGTGTCCAGCCGCAGGATCGAGATCTGTCCGGGCGCGTCCCCGGGGACGGTCTCCTCGACGAGTCCCTGCACGTAGTGGATGCGCTCCTTCGGGTAAGGGATCTGCCCGAAGGCCGACTTGACGTCCTCCAGGCTCGCCACGGCCCGGATCAGACTGTCCTCCTTCGACGCGGCGAGCAACCGGGCGGCGGACTCCCCGTCGAGGCTGCGGTCGTGCTCGGTGGGTGGTGGCATGCCCTCGAAGGTGTCGAACAGGAAAAGGTCGCGGTCGGGGGCACCGAGCGAGAGGAGGGTGCGGGCCACGGCGTGCATGCTGCCGCCCCGCCAGACCCCGCACTCCACGACGGCGCCCGGGATGCGGTGGCGCACCACGTACCGGGTCGCCAGGATGAGCGCGTTGATCCGCTCGGGAGGCGTCATGGAGTACGGCCGCACGGCGTTGATCACCGCTTTGGCCTCCTCGTCGTAGTCCGCCGGGTAGTCGTGCGCCTGATCCGGCGCCGCACGACGGATCTCGAATCCGGTCAGGCGTCCGAGTGTCGCGTTCGCCCTTCTTTTCCATGACATGAGGTCAGACGTTATGTGCGCAGAGGTGACCGGCGTGCCGGCGCGCCCCCGTGTCGCGGCCACTTCCACCGGAGGGCCGCAGCCGGCCTCCCCTGTGGGCCGACCGGGTGGATTCGTGCCGCCGCCCCGGTGTTACCGGGGGGCGTCTGCCCTCGTCCGGGCGACTGATGAGTCATGAAGAAGGATCAGTTGTTCACCAGGCGCCGGGTGTTGATCGCCGGCGTGGCTGCCGCAGGTGCGGCCGGTACGGCCGGTCTGTTCGCGCTGGGCGGCGAGTCCGCCGCCCCTGTCGCCCCCGCGGCCGGTGCCCCCGCCCGCCGTGTCCCCCTCAAGCCCTCCGCCTACCGGCTCCAGCCGCTCACCGGCTACGGGCCCCCGCGCGCCGCCCCGGCCAGGACGCTGGTGCGTCACGAGCCCCTGCTGAGGATCGCGGGCCGCGGCCGCACCATGGTGCTGACCTTCGACGACGGCCCCGACCCCCGCTACACCCCCGACATCCTCGACACGCTGGGCGAGTACGACGTCCGGGCGATGTTCTTCGTGTGCGGGGGGATGGCCGCCGAGAACCCGGACCTGCTGGAGCGGATGGCCGACGAGGGGCATGTGGTGGGGAACCACACCTGGTCGCATCCGCTGCTGACCAAGCTCTCCCGATCCCGTATCCACTCCGAGATGAAACGTACCTGCGACGTCATCGAGGGGGCCGTCGGAGAGCGGCCCGAGTGGTTCCGCGCCCCCTACGGCGCCTGGAACCGCGCGGCCTTCCAGATCGGTGCCGAGCTCGGCATGGAGCCGCTGGCCTGGACCCTGGACACCCTCGACTGGACCACCCCCGGCGCCCGCGCCATCAGCCACCGCGTCGAGAACGGCGCCGCCCCCGGTGTCGTGGTGCTCTCGCACGACGCCGGGGGCGACCGCTCCCAGAGCGTCCGGGCGCTGCGCGCGTATCTGCCGCAACTGCTGGACGCCGGCTACCACGTCACCGTGCCGAGCCGGCAGCACCTCTGACGCCCGGCGCCCGCCCGGGCGGGGATCCGCTCAGCGGACCTCGACCAGGCGGGCGAAGGCGACCACGTTCCCGTCGTAGCCGTTCTGCTGGGAGAAGCCGCCGCCGCAGGTGATGACCCGCAGTTCGGGGGCGCCCTTGGAGGCGTAGACGCGGTCGCCGGGGAAGTTGTTCTTCTCGAACACCTCGATGCCGTAGATCTCGAACACGGCCGTCTTCCCGTCCTTGCGGGCGACCTCGACGCGATTGCCCTTCTTCAGTGCCCCGAGGCCGTAGAAGACCGCCGGGCCCTGCCTGTTGTCCACGTGCCCGACGACGACGGCCGTGCCCTTCTCGCCGGGGGAGACGGCGCCGGTGAACCAGCCCGCCAGATTGGGGTCCTCCGGCGGCGGCGCGCCGACCCAGCCGTCCGCGTCCAGACCGACGGACATCATGGGCGCGTCGACCCGGATCGCCGGGATCCGCACCCGGTCCGGCACGCCGTAGGGCAGCGGGTCCGGGCTCCGGCCGAAGACGCCGTCCACCGCCGTGCGGCCGTCGGCGGCCGCCGCGGACGCCGGCTGCGGCGGACCCACGTCGAATTCCCCGGACCCGTTGCGAATGAGCGCGAGGCCGGTCAGCAGAACAAGCGCTATCACGCCCCAGGGGGCGCGCTTCTTCCGCCGCTCCTCCTCTTCGGCCAGCTCGGACGCAGACATTCGCCATCCCCTCTCGACGCGGCCGTCGCCACGTCATTTCGCGCATACGGGAACGCTAAGTCCCGCGCACGGAACCGGCGACGGGGGAGAGTCGAACGGGTTAAGCGGGGGACGGCCGGTGCGCCATCCGAGTAGCGCGGAACAGGATTTTTCTGACGGTCCGTGACCTGCGGCAATATCCGATTGTGCGCTTGTCTTACGGCGTGTTGCCTCACCAGGACGGACCATTGCCGAAATGCGGTCGTCCGCACGGCATCTGAGGGTCGTTCCGGGAGGCGCTTTCTCGCCGATCGACCGGGGACGGGCCCCGGGGCGTCTTCCGCGGAGGATCACATGCGCAATTCTCGTGCTCTGGCGGTCTCCGCCGCGGCGGTCGCAGCTCTCGGGCTCGCCGCCCCCGCGGCCGTCGCGTGGGACAGTGCCAGCAACATCGTCGCCCTGCCCAGCGTGATCGCGCGCGGCGGCCAGATGACCATCACCGTCGACGGCTGCCCCCAGGGCGGCACGGCGACGTCCAGCGCCTTCCCGTCCACCCACCTGTCGCCCATCAGCGGTGCCAACGAGACATCGAAGGGCACCGCCACCATCAACAACGACGCGGCCCCCGGGTCGTACAGCATCACCGTCAACTGCACCGGCCGTCAGCCGCTCACGCGGGACGCGGCGTTCACCGTCATCGGCGGTGTCCGCGGCGGTCTGGGCGGCAGCAGCACCACCGGCGCCACTCCGACCGACATGGCCATCGGCGGCGGTCTGGTGGCGCTGGCCGCCATCGGCGGCGGCGTGTTCTGGATGCGCCGCCGCGCCGAGAAGCGCGTCTGACACCGCTCACGCACAGCGGGAAAGGGGGGGGGGGGGGGGGGGGGGGGGGGGTGGGGGGGGGGTGGGTGGGGGGGGGGGGGGGGGGGGGGGGGAGGGGGGGGGGGGGTGGTGCGGTCCGCGCGGGAGATGCGCCAGTCGTCGCGGTCGAGGTGCCA
>NZ_JBVJGZ010000005.1:114334-156890 GCF_055587025.1 Streptomyces sp. NPDC048600
AGAACCCACGATAACACGCCCCCCCCCCCCCCCCCCCCCCCCCCCCCCCCCCCCCCCCCCCCCCCCCCCCCCCCCCCCCCCCCCCCCCCCCTTTCCCGCTGTGAGGACCTTCCGCTAGCTCTCCTCGTCCGTGCGGCGGCGGGAGAAGTGGTACGCCGCCCCGATCGAGCCCGCGATCAGCGCGGCGCCGAGCCCGATCTCCTTGAGGTCGAACCCGCCGAAGGTGCCGCCCTCGCCGGCGTGCACACCGTACGGAGGGGTGAGGGGCACCGGGGTGTGATGGATCGGACGGCCGCCGGCGATGCTCAGGTCCGTGGAGCCGCTCACCCCGTCACAGGTGAACGTCACCCGGTACATCACCCCGGGTTTCGCGTCCCAGTCCACCGTCGCCGTGGCCTCGGAATGGTGCGGTTGGATGTGCACGGTGTCGAAGACGCCCGAGGTCACCGTGACCTTGCCCCGGCAGCCGCCGTCGCGGTCCACACGCAGGGTGACCTGGCCGCCCGCGGCGATGGTCGAGGGCAGGACGCTGAAGCCGAACGGCGTGATGTCGTGGCCGCCCTCCGCGGCGGCGGCCGGCGCGAAGCAGGCGAGTGCGGTTGCCCCCAGCAGTGCGGCCGAGGCGACGCGTATCGCGCGCATGGTCAATCCTCCGGTCCCCGAGGAGCAGCTTGCGGACCTTTTCCGCTTGCGCCAGAAATGCACCTCGATGACCGAAACGCTAGGAAGGTGCGCACAGGTGCGCGAACGGTGTCGGGCGAATGGGGCACCTGTGTGCGCCGGGCGGGGGACGGCGACGGCGTGGCGGCCGCAGCCGGGCCGCCGGACGGTGAAGGGGCGTCAGTCCGCATCCGCGTCCGCCTCGGCCGCGGGCGCCGGGTCTCCGTGTGCGGGAGCCCGGCGCGGCCGTGCTCCGAAGGTGGCGGCCCCGCCCCTTTGGCCCGTCAGTTCTCCACGCCCGGGAAGAGGTGCAGGAACGGCTCCGCCGACGCCGTGATACCCCGGCTGTAGGGCGCGTCGAAGTCCCAGATGAGGAACAGCAGGAAGGCGATCAGCGCGGAGAACAGTCCGGCGAGGACGAGTTCGCGCGGGGTCCGCCGGATCTGGAGGGCCAGCACCATGCCGATGGTGATCACCGCCCCCGCCAGCAGCCCGAACCACACCACCCCCGGCATCGTCGCCCCGATCGAGGTGGCCCGGGAGGTGCGGGCCTGGTCGGCGGCGGCGACCTGGTCCACCAGTGGCTGGTAGGCCTGGGCCTCGAAGTCACTGGCGGGCTCGTAGTCGGTGACGTCCTGGCGGATGCGCGCCAGCAGCTCCTCGCCGCGCCCGCTCACCTCGCCCTGGTCGGCCATGTGCTGCCACTCGGTGTGCACGACGTGTCCGACATAGGCGTTGACATCCTCCCGGATCCGGTCACGCACCTCGGCCGGATAGACCCGGACCCGTTCCGAGATCTCGTGCAGCGCCTGGGCCTCGGCCCGCACCTGGTCCTCGGCGGCGCTGCGGGCCTCCCAGACGCCCGCGATGGCGAGGCCCAGCACGATGGCGTACACCACGCCGATCCACATCGTCATGTACTCGATGACGTCCGGGGTCTCGCTGGGGTCCTCGTCGTCGCTCGCCGCGCGGTTGCGCAGCAGGGTGATCGCGACGACCACCGCGCACGCGGCGAGCATCGCGAGGGTGAGAACAAGCCATTCCGGCAACAGGAGCCTCCAGGTTCAGCGCGCCCGCAGGGCGGCCACGGCGATCACCGCGGGAACGGTGATGAGCAGGACGAAGGTGAGCGGCGTGGTGCCGTGGCGCACGACGCGCTGCTGACGCGGCGCCTTGTACGGCGGGTAGCTCACCGGGGTCGCCGAGGGGCGCGGCGTGGGGCTCGGCTTCGGCTTCGGCTTCGGCTGGGGAGGGGGCGTGGGGGCGGGGGGCGGCTCGGGTGCTGGGGCGGGCGGGGGCGCCGGCGCCGGGGGCGCGGGCCGCGGGCGGGGCTTCGGCGGAGGGGGCGGCTCCGGCGGGGGCGGGGGAGCGGGCGTCGGCTTCGGAGGCGTCGGCTCGGGCGGTTCCGGGGTCGGCGTGGGCGTAGGGGTGGGGGTGGGTGTCGGGGTGGGTGTGGGCTCGGGGCAGGGCGGGGGAGGGGTCGGCTCGGGACACGGCGTCGGCCAGGGCTTGCCGCCCGCGACCGCCACCGCCACCGTGCCGCCGGGCCCGGTCGACGCGTAGGCGCACGCGTCGGCGGCCGCGTCCCCGACCGGCAGGCCCGCCAGGGCCCAGGAGAGCGCCATCAGGGCCAACACCCGCACGACGACCGCGCGGCGGGTCGGTTCTGCTCGATGCACGACCAAGATCCTGAGCCCTCCCGAGATCCGCCATGCCCTGTCCCGGGGGTATTGCCCCGAATGAGGGACGTGCGGGCCGGGAGGTTCGAACGGCGTTGACGCGGTGGCGAGTCGGGCGCGGCGGTGTGACGCCTCGGGCGCGCACGGTGACCCGCTGCCGGACGTCCCGGCGAACCCTCCGAAAAAGAAATCCCCGACCGGCTGAACACCGGCGCGCCCCCCTGCGTACTCCATGCCGTGCGGCGGCGGCAGCAGTCCGCCGCAACAAATTTGGAATCATGGGGAGTTGACGATGAAGACCTCCTGGCGGAGCGCCTCGATCGTGGCGAGCGCCGTGGCCGTGCTGGCGCTGACGACGGCGTGCGGTCAGGAAAAGGCGGACGGAACGGGGGCCCAGAACGTGGGCGCGACCGTACCGGCCGGCGGATACGGGGCGGACGCGGGCGGCGGGTACGACGTCGGCAGCGGAGGCACCCAGGACGGACAGGCCGGCGGGGCCGATGCCGCCGGACAGGCCGCCGAGGGTGCCGGCAAGCTCGCCGTCTCCGAGAACGCCGAACTGGGCGAGGTGCTCACCGACAACGCGGGCCGCACCCTGTACCGCTTCGACCAGGACACCGCGGAGCCGCCCAAGACGAACTGCGACGGCGACTGCGCCGCGGCCTGGCCGCCCGTGCTGTCCGACGACGCCAGCGCCGGCGAGGGCGTCGACCCGTCCCTGCTGGGCGAGGTCACCCGTCCCGACGGCACCAAGCAGCTCACCGTCGGCGGCTGGCCCGCCTACCGCTACGCCAAGGACGCCCAGCCCGGCGACACCAACGGCCAGGGCGTGGGCGGCACCTGGTACGCACTCGCCCCCGACGGCAAGAAGGCCAACACGGCGTCCGATCTGCCGGGTCTGTCCACCCGCAAGGACCCCAAGCTCGGCGAGATCGTCGTGGACGGCAACGGCATGACCGTCTACCGGTTCATGAAGGACGAGGCCTGGCCGAAGCCGGTCTCCGCCTGTGTCGACGCCTGCCTGGACAAGTGGCCGGTCGTCGCGCCGGTCGCGGCCGACGACACCAAGGGCGTGGAGAAGAAGGGCCTGATGAGCTTCACCCGTCCCGACGGGGCCAAGCAGCAGACGATCGACTGCTGGCCCATCTACACCTTCGCGGGCGACAAGGCCCCCGGCGACACCAACGGTCAGGGCGTGGGCGGCACATGGTATGCCGTGTCGCCCGAAGGCAAGCCGATCGGCGCTCCCAAGGAGTAGCCGGAAGCCTGCCCCCAGTGGTCCGTCCCTCCGCCCCCTCGGAGGGGCGGACCGCTTTGGTGTGTTTGCAATGGTTTACCGCACGTCTCCATACGGCACGTGCCACAGGCAGTGACCGGGAACGGATGGTCAATTTCCGTTTCGGCTCGCTCCTTTGGCGGGCGATCAGTAGCCTCTGCTCGAACACCGGATCGCCAACGCCCTTGGAGAGATAGATGGAGCGTCCCGCCTGGGCCCCACGGAGCATCGACATCACGGTGCCGAGCGTTTCCCGGATCTACGACTATTACCTCGGCGGTTCGCACAACTTCGAGGTCGACCGGGAAGCCGCTCGAAAGGCGATGGAGTTCATGCCGGGCCTGCCCAAGATCATGCAGGCGAACCGGGCGTTCATGCGCCGCGCGGTGCGGCACGCGGCCGAGGCGGGAATCACCCAGTTCCTCGACATCGGCTCCGGTATCCCCACGCACGGCGCCGTCCACGAGGTCGCCCAGGCCGTACACCCCGAGGCGCACGTGGTCTACGTCGACCACGACCCGGTCGCCGTCGCCCACAGCCGCGCGGTGCTGGCGGACAACGAGCGCACGGACGTCGTCGCCGCCGACCTCAGGAAGCCCCAGGACATCCTCGGAAGTCCCGAAGTCGGCCGGCTGATCGACCTGAACCGACCGGTGGCGCTGCTTCTGGTTGCCATACTGCACTTCGTGGAAGACACGGACGACCCGTACCGAGCGGTGGCCGGGCTGCGCGACGCGCTCGCCCCCGGCAGCATGCTGGTCCTCACGCATGCCTCGTACGAGGGAATCCCGGTCCCCGCCGAGCGGGCCGAGGGCGCGGTGGACGTGTACCGGGACATCCGCAACCCGCTGATCATGCGCTCGCGCGACGAGATCGCGCGGTTCTTCGAGGGGTACGACATGGTGGAACCCGGACTGGTGGCGATGCCGCACTGGCGGCCCGACACCACACCGGAGGACGAGGATCCCTACGCGTTCTCCGGTTTCGCGGGCGTGGGGCGTACCGCGTGACCGCGGAACCGGACGGGCCCGAGGACAGACTGCGCCGGTTCGCGACGATCTGGAGCCGGGCCGTGTTCCCGGTCACGGTGACCTCGCTGACCCGGCCGGAGTTCGAGACGCAACTGCTGCCGCTCGCCCGCCGGCTGAGCGTGGCGCTGCGCGCCAGGGCGTTCGACGCGGCCGAGGGCCGGGCGGTCGGCGCCGCCCTCGTCGACGTCCACTGCACCGACCCCGAGGCCCTCAGCCGCACCCTCGACTGCGTCGACGCCTATCTGGTGCTCTACTGCGGCGAGGACGGCGTCCAGGAGGACCTGCGGGCCCGCTCCTCCCGCCTCCAGCACGCCATGGCCGCCGGGTTCGCCCAGGAGCTGCGCGAACGCACCCTCGCCGAGCAGGAGTCCATCGCCCAGGCCGCGCTGCGCGCCCAGGGCGTCGTGGCCCAGGCCCTGCACGCCAGCGAGGCCCGCTTCCGCGCGGTCTTCGAGGGCGCGGCCATAGGGATCGGCATCTCCGACCTCGACGGCAACATCCTGGAGGTCAACGACGCGCTGCTGCGCATGTTCGGCGGCTTCGAGCAGAACGTACGCGGCCGCAACGTCCGCGACTGGACGCACGCCGAGGACGCCCCGCAGGTGTGCCGGCTGTACAAGGAGCTGGTGCGCGGCGAGCGCGAGCACTACCACGTCGAGAAGGCCTTCTACCGCCCCGACGGCACCGTCCTGTGGACCAACCTCACCGTGTCCCTGCTGCGCGACGCCGAGGGGCGCCCCCAGTACCAGCTGGCGCTGATGGAGGACACCACCGAGCGCCGGCTGCTCAACCTGCGGCTGCGCTACGAGGCCACCCACGACGCCCTCACCGGCCTGCCCAACCGCACCCTGTTCTTCGAGCGCCTGGAGAAGGCCCTCAACGCCGCGCCCGGCCAGCGCTTCGGCCTGTGCTACCTCGACCTGGACGGCTTCAAGACGATCAACGACAGCCTCGGCCACGCGGCCGGCGACCGGCTGCTCGTGGAGATCGCCGACCGGCTCCAGTCCTGCGCCACCGCGCCGGGCGAGATGGTCGCCCGTCTGGGCGGTGACGAGTTCGTGGCGCTGACGACCGGACCGGACACCCGGACCGAGGTCGACGACCTGGCCGCCCGCATCATGAACGCGCTGCTCGCCCCGGTCCGCATCGACGGCCGTGAGCTCACCGTGCGCGGCAGCATCGGTGTCGTGGAGGGCCCGGCGGGTGGTGAGCGCAGCGCGGCGGAGGTGCTGCGCAGCGCCGACATCACCATGTACCGGGCCAAGTCGGCGGGCGGCAACCGCTTCGAGCTGGCCGACCCCGAGGCCGACGCCCGCGCGATCACCCGGCACGGGCTGACCACCGCGCTGCCCACCGCCCTGGAGCACGGCGAGTTCTTCATCGAGTACCAGCCCATCGTCCACCTCGGGGACGGCAGTGTCCGGGGTGCCGAGGCCCTGGTGCGCTGGCTGCACCCGCAGCACGGTGTCCTCGGCCCGGACCGGTTCATCCCGCTCGCCGAACACACCGGGCTCATCGTGCCGTTGGGCCGCTGGGTGCTGGAGCAGTCGGTCCGCCAGGCCCGGCAGTGGCGCGAACGGCACGCCGGGGAGGGCCCGTTGCGCATCAACGTCAACCTCTCGCCCTGCCAGCTCAGCCATCCCCGCCTGGTGCAGGACACCGTGGACATTCTGGAGGCCGAGGGCGTCACCCCCGACGCCCTGTGCCTGGAGGTCACCGAGTCGGCACTGATCGGCGCCGACGACGCCCTGCTGAAGCCGCTGCGCCGGCTGGCGGACATGGGCGTGGACATCGCCCTGGACGACTTCGGCACCGGCTACTCGAACCTGGCGAACCTGCGCCGTCTGCCGGTGAGAGTCCTCAAGCTCGACCGCTCCTTCACCCAGAGCATGCAGCAGTTCCCGGCGGACCCGGTCGACCTGAAGATCGTGGAGGGCATCGTCTCTCTCGCCCACAGCCTCGACCTCGCGGTCACGGTCGAGGGCGTCGAGACCGGAGCCCAGGCGGAACAACTCCGCATACTCGGCTGCGACACGGCCCAGGGCTGGTACTACGCCCGCCCCGGCCCCCCGGAACGCCTCCACGAACTGGCCCTGGCAGACGCGACGGGCTGAACCAGGACGCCCTGCTTTTCAGGGGCGCGGGGCTGTGTCGATGTGCGGCTCCGCCGCGTGGTCGCGACCGGCTCCGGGGCGACGTCGTGGGCCGCAGGGCAGCAACGCCCTGCATTTAAGCGGCGCGGGGCTGTGTCGATGTGCGGCTCCGCCGCGTGGTCGCGACCGGCTCCGGGGTGCCGTCGTGGGCCGCGGGGCAGCAACGCCCTGGATTTAAGGGGCGCGGGGAACTGCGCGAACAACCACGACGAACGGAAAGCCCGAAACCAGCCCCGCGCCCCACGGCGAACAACCACGACGACCGGAAAGCCCGAAACCAACCGCACATCCCAAGGCGAAGCCGTCACCGCTCCAACAGCATCCGCTGCAACTCCCGCGCAGCCCGCGGCGGCGCCACGTCACTGCGATGCGCGAGCGCGATCGTGCGATGCAGCCCGGGCCGGGCGAGCGGCGTCACCCGCAGCCCGAGCCCCGACCGCGCCGCGACCATCCGCGGCACCACCGCCACCCCCAGCCCCGCCCGCACGAACCCCAGCACCGCGTCCATCTCCCCGCCCTCCACCGCGAAGTCCGGCTCGAACCCCGCGGAGCGACACGCGGTGACGGTCAGCTCCCTCAGGTCGTACCCGTGCCGGAACATCACCAGCCGCTGCCCCTCGAGGTCGGCGACCGCCACCGTCCGCCGCGCGCCCGGCCACGGCGAGTCCGGTGAGGAGATCACCACGAGGTCCTCCCGCAGCAGCCCCACCGTCGTCAGCGCCGGCGACGGCGTCGGCAGCGGCTGCACCACCAGCGCGAGATCGAGCGCGCCGCGCGCCAGCTGACGTACGAGGTCGAGCGAGCCGCCCTCCTCGATGAGCAGCCGGATGCCCGGGTACCGGTCGTGGAAGGCCCGCAGCACGTCCGGCAGCAGCCCCGTGCACAGACTCGGCGTCGCGCCCAGCCGCACCCGCCCGCGCTGGAGCTGCACCAGCTCCTGCACCTCGTGCCGTGCGGTGTCCGCGTCCGCGAGGATGCGCCGGGCCAGCGGCAGCAGCGCCTCACCGGCGTCGGTGAGCGTGATGTTTCCGCGCGCCCGCAGGAACAGATCGGCCCCCAGCTCCCGCTCCAGCGCCTTGATCTGCTGGGACAGGGACGGCTGGGCGACATGCACCGCCTCGGCGGCCCGGGTGAAGTGCCGGGTCTCGGCGACCGCCACGAAGTACTGGAGCTGCTGGAACTGCATCCTGCAAGCATAGCCAGTGTCTATGGAAACGAGCCGGACCATGTCTTGGACCGATGGGGTCCAACGGCCCTAGCGTCATGACCCATGGCTCTGGCAACGCGGACGGACCGACGGCCGTCCTTGGCGCGCACCATCTGGGACAGCACCGTCGGCAAGAAGACCGTGATGGCCGTCAGCGGTGTGATCATGCTGCTGTACCTGGTCGTACACGCTTTCGGCAACCTCAAGATCTTCTTCGGTCCCGGGGACTTCAACCACTACGCCCACTGGCTGCGTACGCTCGGCGAGCCGTTCGTGCACTACGGCTGGACGCTGTGGCTGATCCGCGTCGTGCTGATCGTCGCCGTGGTCGCGCACGCCGTCTCCGCGTACCAGCTCAGCCGCCGCGACATCAAGGCCCGGCCGGCCAAGTACGCGCACGGCAGGCCCCGGGCGAGCTACGCCACCCGGACCATGCGCTGGGGCGGGATCATCATGGCCCTGTTCATCGTCTGGCACCTCCTGGACCTGACCACCGGCCATGTGCACAGCGGCGGCTTCCAGGAGGGCCGTCCCTACGAGAACGTGGTCGACACCTTCTCCACCTGGTACGGCAACGTGATCTACATCGTGGCCATGCTCGCCGTCGGGCTGCACGTACGGCACGGCTTCTGGAGCGCCGCGCAGACCCTCGGCGTCGGCAGCCGCACCCGCGACCGTGCCCTGAAGACGAGCGCCGACGTTCTCGCCCTGCTGCTCACGGCCGGCTTCGTCGCCGTGCCCGTGGGCGTGATGACCGGAGTGGTGAGCTGATCATGAACCCCTACACGCAGTACCGGACCGGTGAGGCGGTCGCCGACGGCAAGGCTCCCTCCGGGCCCGTCGACGGGCGCTGGGACAAGCGCCGCTTCGAGGCCAGGCTGGTCAACCCGGCCAACCGGCGCAAGCACACGGTGATCGTCGTCGGCACCGGTCTCGCGGGCGGCTCCGCCGGGGCCACCCTCGCCGAACAGGGCTACCACGTCGTCCAGTTCTGCTACCAGGACTCCCCGCGCCGCGCGCACTCGATCGCGGCCCAGGGCGGCATCAACGCGGCGAAGAACTACCGCAACGACGGCGACTCCGTGCACCGGCTGTTCTACGACACCGTCAAGGGCGGCGACTTCCGCGCCCGTGAGTCCAATGTGCACCGCCTCGCGCAGATCTCCGTCGAGATCATCGATCAGTGCGTGGCCCAGGGCGTGCCCTTCGCCCGTGAGTACGGCGGCCTGCTCGACACCCGCTCCTTCGGCGGCGTCCAGGTGTCCCGGACCTTCTACGCCCGCGGCCAGACGGGCCAGCAGCTGCTGCTCGGCGCGTACCAGGCGCTCAGCCGCCAGATCGCCGCGGGCAACGTGGAGCTGCATCCGCGCACCGAGATGCTCGACCTGATCGTCGTCGACGGCCGGGCGCGCGGAATCGTCGCCAGGGACCTGGTCACGGGCCGGATCGACACCTACTTCGCGGACGCCGTCGTCCTCGCCAGCGGCGGCTACGGCAACGTCTTCTATCTGTCGACGAACGCCATGAACTCCAACGCCACCGCGGTCTGGCGGGCCCACCGGCGCGGGGCGTACTTCGCCAACCCGTGCTTCACCCAGATCCACCCCACCTGCATCCCGCGCACCGGCGACCACCAGTCCAAGCTGACGCTGATGAGCGAGTCGCTGCGCAACGACGGCCGGATCTGGGTGCCGAAGGCGAAGGGCGACACCCGCCCGGCCAACCGGATCCCCGAGGACGAGCGCGACTACTACCTGGAGCGCATCTACCCGTCCTTCGGCAACCTGGTGCCGCGCGACATCGCCTCCCGCGCCGCGAAGAACGTCTGCGACGAGGGCCGCGGTGTCGGTCCCGGCGGCCAGGGCGTCTACCTGGACTTCGCCGACGCCATCGCGCGGATGGGCCGCAAGGCCGTGGAGGCGAAGTACGGCAACCTCTTCGACATGTACCAGCGGATCACCGACGAGGATCCGTACGAGGTGCCGATGCGGATCTACCCCGCCGTGCACTACACGATGGGCGGACTGTGGGTCGACTACGACCTCCAGACCACCGTCCCCGGTCTGTTCGCGATCGGCGAGGCCAACTTCTCCGACCACGGGGCGAACCGGCTGGGCGCGTCCGCGCTGATGCAGGGACTCGCCGACGGCTACTTCGTGCTGCCGTCCACCATCAACGACTACCTCGCCCGCAACCCCCACCAGGAGCCGGTCACCTCCGAACACCCCGTCGTCCAGGAGGCGTTGGCGGAGACCGAGGACCGGCTCCATCTGCTGCTCTCGGTGGACGGCGACCGCACCCCGGACTCCTTCCACCGCGAACTCGGCGAACTGATGTGGGAGTTCTGCGGCATGGCCCGCAGCGACGCCGGACTGCGCAAGGCGCTGGAGCGCATCCCGCAGATCCGCGAGGAGTTCTGGCGGCGGATCAAGGTGCCCGGCACCGGCGAGGAGTTCAACCAGTCGCTGGAGAAGGCCAACCGCGTCGTGGACTACCTGGAGCTCGCCGAGCTGATGTGCCTCGACGCGCTGCACCGCGCCGAGTCCTGCGGCGGGCACTTCCGCGAGGAGTCCCAGACCCCGGACGGCGAGGCGGCCCGCCGGGACGAGGAGTTCTCCTACGCGGCCGCCTGGGAGTTCACCGACACCGGCGAGGCGCCCGTCCTGCACCGGGAAGACCTGGTCTTCGAGTACGTCCACCCCACTCAGCGGAGCTACGCATGAGGCTCAATCTGCGCGTATGGCGCCAGCGCGACGCCGACGCCGACGGCGCCATGTCCACGTACGAGGTGGACGGCATCTCGCCCGACATGTCCTTCCTGGAGATGCTGGACACCCTCAACGAGGAACTCATCCTGCGCGGTGAGGACCCCGTGGCCTTCGACCACGACTGCCGCGAGGGCATCTGCGGCGCGTGCTCGCTCGTGATCAACGGCGACGCGCACGGGCCGGAGCGCACCACGACCTGCCAGCTGCACATGCGGTCCTTCGAGGACGGCGACACGATCGACGTCGAACCGTGGCGGGCGTCGGCGTTCCCGGTGATCAAGGACCTGGTCGTGGACCGGACGGCGTTCGACCGGATCATCCAGGCCGGCGGGTACATCACCGCGCCCACCGGCTCCGCCCCCGAGGCCCACGCCACGCCCGTGCCCAAGCCCGACGCGGACCTCGCCTTCGAGCACGCGGAGTGCATCGGCTGCGGGGCGTGCGTGGCGGCCTGCCCGAACGGCGCCGCGATGCTGTTCACCTCTGCCAAGATCAACCATCTGAACGTGCTGCCGCAGGGCGCGCCCGAGCGCGAGACCCGGGTGCTCGACATGGTGGCGCAGATGGACGAGGAGGGCTTCGGCGGCTGCACGCTCGCGGGGGAGTGCGCGACGGCGTGCCCCAAGGGAATCCCGCTGGTGTCCATCACCGGCATGAACAAGGAGTGGCTGCGGGCCGTGCGCAAGGGCAAGCGGTAGCGGCGTACGGGTGATGCCGTGGGGGACCTGCCGTGCGCCGGACGCGTACGGGTGACGCCGTGAGGGCCGGCCGTCGTCCGGCCGCGGTCGCGCGGCCGCGGGTCGTCGGCGCCCCTGAGGGCGTGATGTGAACGTTCGCCGGAAGTGCGGACGGGCGGGGCCGGGGAGCGGTGCTCTTCCCCGGCCCCGTCTCGCGTCACGCCGCTCCGCCCCTGCCATTCAGCATCCTCACATCCGCGCTCCTGGCACAGGTCACGTACACGACAACCGGCATCGGGAGAACAGGGGTGTCCCCAGCCCCGCTCGACCGGCCCGTGCCCAGGAGAGAGCCATGTCCGGTGTCACCACCCTCGACCGCCCCCCACAGCCGGCGGCACCCACCCGCTACACCGTCACCCTGGCCCGCACCGAGGACGACGTGCGCGCCGCTCAGCGCCTGCGCCACGAGGTCTTCGCCGGGGAGATGGGAGCCCGCCTGGCCACCACGCAGCCCGGGCTCGACATCGACGAGTTCGACGCCTACTGCGACCACCTGCTGGTCCGGGACACCCTCACCGACCAGGTCGTCGGAACCTACCGGCTGCTGCCGCCGGAGCGCGCCGCGGTCGCCGGACGGCTGTACTCGCAGGGCGAGTTCGAACTGTCACGGCTGGACGGCATCCGGTCCGGCCTGGTCGAGGTCGGCCGCTCCTGCGTGCACCCCGACCACCGCGACGGCGCGGTCATCGGCCTGATCTGGGCCGGTATCGCCCGCTACATGGTCGACGGCGGCCACGAGTGGCTCGCGGGCTGCTGCTCGCTGCCGCTGGCCGACGGCGGCGCCCTCGCGGCCGGCACCTGGGACCGGGTGCGGGCCAAGCACCTCGCCCCGGAGGAGTTCCGGGTACGTCCGCTGGTGCCCTGGAACACCGAGGGCGTCACCCGCCCCGCCGGCCGCACCGACCTGCCGCCCCTGCTGCGCGGCTATCTGCGCCTCGGCGCCATGGTGTGCGGCGAGCCCGCGTACGACGCGGACTTCGGGGTCGCCGACCTGTATGTGCTGCTGTCGATGCGCCGGGTCGACGCGCGCTACCTCAAGCACTTCCTCTCGCTCGTCCCGGCCTGATGAGCGGCTGGTTGCCCAGCGCGCCCTGCACCTCCCGCGCGTGCGTGGAGGCTCCGGGGCCGTCCGCCGTGGCCGTGGCACGTGGTGTGCTGCGGCTCACGGCGGTGCTGGGTCTGTTCCTCGCCGGGGTCCTGGTGTCCCCGCTGGGCGGGCGGATCCCCCCGGACCTGGTGCGGCGCTGGTGCCGGTGGATCGTGCGCTCGGCGGGCGTGCGGCCGCGCATCACCGGTGACGCCGCCTCCTCCGGCGGGCTGCTGCTGGTCGCCAACCACATCTCCTGGCTGGACATCCCGCTGCTGGCCGCCGTACGCCCGGCCCGCATGCTGGCCAAGAAGGAGATTCGCGAGTGGCCCGTGGCGGGGCCGCTCGCCGCGCGCGGCGCCGTCTTCATCGACCGGGACCGGCTGCGGGCGCTGCCCGACACGGTCGCCCGGCTCGCCGACGCCCTGCGCTCGGGCGCGGCCGTCGGTGTCTTCCCCGAGGGCAGCACCTGGTGCGGCCGTGCCCAGGGCCGGTTCCGGCGGGCGGTGTTCCAGGCCGCCCTGGACGCGGGCGTCCCCGTCCAGCCGGTCCGCATCCGCTACCGGCTCGCCGACGGCTCGGCCACCACACTGCCCGCCTTCATCGGCGACGACTCCCTGCTCACCTCGGTGTGGCGGGTGGTCACCACCCGCCATGTGATCGCCGAGGTCGACCTCCGACCACCCATCGCCCCCCTGTCCCACCCCGACCGCCGCACGCTGGCGCACGCGGCGGAACACGGCACGGTGGGCGGCGGCCCCGACTGGACCCACGCGGCACTCGTCGCCCAGGGACAGCGCTGTACCCGGGGTCCGGTACCCGTCGCGGCCGGGCCCCCACGACGCAACGCCCGCGCCAGATAGGGCGCCGTGGCGCTCCCCGCCGCTCTCGCCACCTCCCGCGCGGTCCCGCGGCGACGATCCGGCCGCCCGCCTCGCCGCCGCCCGGGCCCAGGTCGATCACCCGGTCCGCCCCCGCCACGACGGACATGTCGTGCTCGACCACGACGACGGTGTGCCCGGCGTCCACCAGACCGTGCAGCCGCTGCCCACTAGCGGTTGAAGATCGACGCCAGTCGCCGGTAGGAGTCCAGCAGGGCTGCGCGGTCGTAGGTGCTGGTGGTGACCAGCACCTCCTGCGCGCCGGTCTCCTTCAGCACCGACTCCAGCTCGTCGGCCACCTGTTCCCCGGTGCCCGCGAGCTGTCCGGCCAGTGCGGACGTGTAGTGGCCGCGCTCCCGGTCCGTCATGGCGAGCGCCTCGGCCCGCTCGGCGGGCGGCAGCGGCGGGAAGCTGCCGCGGGTCCGAGACTGGGCCATCGACCAGGCCTCGGGCACCAGGAGGCGGTGGGCCTCCTCGGGGGTGGCCGCGACCGCGACCGTGCCGGAGATCACCACGTACGGCTCGGCGGCCCAGGGCGAGGGGCGGAAGCGGGCGCGGTACCGCTCGACGCCGCGCAGCAGCTTCTCGCGGTTCCTGAGGTCGCCGATCACCATCGGCAGGCCCGCCTCGGCGGCGATCGTCGCGCCCTCGCGCATGGCCAGCACGAACGGCGGCACGGTCAGGCCCTCGGAGGGCCGCGCGTGTACGCCCGTGGGGGAGGTGCCGCGGAACCAGCCGAGCAGTTCCGTGAGCTGAGCGGCGAAGTCCCCGGCGTCGTCCTTGCCGTGGCCCAGCGCCTTGCGTACGCCGTCGGTGAAGCCGACCGAGCGGCCGAGCCCCATGTCGATCCGGCCCGGGAACAGCGACTCCAGCACGCCGAACTGCTCGGCGACCACCAGCGGACGGTGGTTGGGCAGCATCACCCCGCCGGTGCCCACCCGGATGGTCCCCGTCGCGGCGGCGACGGCCGCGGCCAGCACGGTCGGCGCGGACCCGGCGACCCCGGGCACCCCGTGGTGCTCCGACACCCAGAACCGGTGGTAGCCGAGCGCCTCCGCCTGCCGGGCCAGTTCCACGGTGTCGCGCAGCGCCTCCCCGGGGCTGTGGCCCTCGCGGGTGCGGGAGCGGTCGAGAACGGAGAAGCGGGTCGAGGCGATCACGGAGGTCACGAGGTGTTCAACGCCTGCCGGTCGCGGGCATTCCCGCGCGGCGCGCGCCGAGGGGGACGCGGCGGCGGACCGTACGGCGACGAGAGCCCGGCCCGGTGGTTCGGCCGGCAGACTCACTGCGCGCGCACCTGCGGTGAAGCCCCGTCGAGCCCGGTCAGGTTATTCGCCGGCAGGCTGACGGCGTACACACCTACGGTGAAGCCCTGACCGGGCCCCTGGCGGCCCGGGCTCCGGAAGTGCCCGGTGCGCCGGTCACGCGTACTTCGTGGTTCGAACCCATGCAGGACCGCCCTGCTCCTGTCGCCCGTCGGGGGGCACCGCGTCACCACCTTGATCTCGGGCACTTCCGCGGCCCTCAGGGCCGGGCCTACGCGGGCCGGCTCCGTGGACAGCGGCTCCGCCCGCCGGAAGGCGACGTTCCCGCTCTAGGGTGAGCGCGTGACCACCGACAGCCGACGGCCGCTCGCCGTGTTCGACCTGGACAACACCCTCGCCGGCACCGCCCACCGCCAGCGCTTCCTGGAGGCCAGGCCGCGCGACTGGGACGCGTTCTTCGCGGCCGCGCCCCATGACCCGCCGATCCCGCAGGGGGTGGCGCTGGCCCTGGAGAGCGCCGGGGAGTGCGAGGTCGTGTACCTCACCGGGCGGCCCGAGCGCTGCCGCCGGGACACCCTGGAGTGGCTCACGGCCCACGGACTGCCCGAGGGGCCGCTGCACATGCGGCGCAACGGCGACCGCAGGCCCGCCCGGCACACCAAGCTGGAGGTCCTGCGCCGCCTCGCCCGGACCCGTGAGGTCCGGATGCTGGTGGACGACGACGAGCTGGTGTGCGAGGACGCCGAACGGGCGGGCTTCCGCGTCGTACGCGCCCGCTGGACCGCCCCGTCGGGGGAGCTCAGGGCGGCCCAGGAGGGCGAGGGACGGACCTGAGCGGGCTCAGCCCGTCTCGTCCAGCCGGAAGCCGACCTTCAGGCCGACCTGCCAGTGCGCGATGGTGCCGTCCTCGATCTGGCCCCTGACCTGGGTGACCTCGAACCAGTCCAGATTGTGGAGGGTCTGCGAGGCGCGGGCGATGCCGTTGCGGACGGCCTGGTCGACCCCGTCGGGCGAGGTTCCGACGATCTCGGTGACCCGGTAGGTGTGGTTCGACATGCGGGTGCTCCTCCTGAGACGACGGCAGCGCCGCGTGTGGCGCGCGTCACTCCACCGTGCCCCAGGCGGCGGCCGAGCGCGAGGCGTCGGCATGCCGCCCCTTGACCTTCGCATTGGTACATACCAAAATCCTGCTTCACCCGTACGGGCGCCTTTGCCCGTCCCCCCACGTCGGGTTCCTTTGCCCTGTCCGTCAGGCAGAACAGGACCGACCCCCGTGAAACGCCGCCTCCTCGCCCTCGTCTGCGTGTCCGCCTCCCTCGTCGGGGGATGCGGAATGCTGCCGGGCAGCACCGAACGGCAGACCGTCACCGTCTGGCTCATGAAGGACAGCGCCTCCAGCGAGTACATCGAACGCTTCACCGAGGACTTCGAACGCGCCCACGCCGACATCGACCTCGACATCCGCATCCAGGAATGGACCGGCATCGGCGCCAAGGTCCAGACCGCGCTGGAGGCGAAGGGCGAGGACGCCGAGCCCGGCCCCGACCTCATCGAGGTCGGCAACACCCAGGTGCCGCAGTACGTCGACGGCGGCAGACTCCTCGATCTCACCCTGGAGTCCGTGCGCGACTGGGGCAGCGCGCAGTGGCTGCCCGGCCTCGCCGAACCCGGCAAGCTCCGCGGCCATCAGTACGGCATCCCCTGGTACGCCGCCAACCGCGTGGTGATCTACCGCAAGGACCTGTTCGCCGAGGCCGGCGTCAAACCGCCCAAGACCCGCGAGAAGTGGCTCGAGGTCACCGAGAAGCTCGACTCCGACGGCAACCAGGGCATCTACCTGGCCGGTCAGGACTGGTACACCCTCGCCGGGTTCATCTGGGACGAGGGCGGCGAACTCGCCGAGGACACCGGCGGCCCCTGGCAGGGCGCTCTGGACAGCCCGGAGGCTCTGCGCGGCATGGAGTACTACCGCAGCCTCCAGGACCTCGGTGACGGCCCCGTCGACGCGGACGAGGAACACCCGCCCCAGTCGGGCGAGTTCGCCAAGGGGCGGATAGCCCAGATCGTGGCCGTCCCCGGACTCGCCCGGGCGATCGTGCAGCAGAACCCCGAACTGGAGGGCAAGCTGGGCTTCTTCCCCGTGCCCGGCCGCAACGCGTCGCAGCCCGGCGCCGTCTTCACCGGCGGCAGCGACCTCATCGTGCCCGAGAACACCGACGTACCCGACCACGCGATCGAGGTGGTCGAGGCGCTCACCGGGGCCAAGTGGAACACCGACCTGGCCCGCACCATGAACTACGTGCCCAACAAGACCACGCTCGCCGACGCCGTCGCGGGCGAGGAGGGCGTCGCCGCCATGGCGGCCGGGGCCGCGCAGGGCCGGGCCACCCCCACCACCCCCGAGTGGGCCAAGGTGGAGGCGGAGAACCCCATCAAGCCGTACATGACCCGGGTGCTGGGCGGCGCCGACCCCGAGACCGAGGCACGCCGCGCCTCCGACCGGATCACCGACCAGCTGTCCCTGTACTGAACCGGCGGAGCGCCGGGCGGCCGTGCGGAGTCCCGCCCCGCCCGATGACGTACCGGGCGGGGCGGACACCCGGGCCGCCCGGTGTGCCCCGCCCGGCGCGCGCGCCTACCGCGCCGTGCTCAGCGAGAGCGCGAACCGTCCCTCGGAGTCCGTCCACCAGTGGCTCAGTTCGAGCCCGGCGGCGGCGAGTTCACCGCGCACGCCCTCCTTGCGGAACTTCGCCGACACCTCCGTGCGCAGCTCCTCACCGGCCGCGAAGTCGACCGCGAGGTCCAGCGCCGGGATCTTCACGGTCTGCTCGGCACGCGAGCGCAGCCGCATCTCGATCCACTCCCGCTCGGCGTCCCAGAGCGCCACGTGCTCGAACGCCACCGGGTCGAAGTCGGCGCCCAGCTCCCGGTCGACGACGGTCAGCACGTTCTTGTTGAACGCCGCCGTCACCCCGGCCGCGTCGTCGTACGCCCGGACCAGCACCCCCTCGTCCTTGACCAGGTCCGTGCCGAGCAGCAGCGCGTCCCCGGGGGACAGCAGCGCCCGTACCGAGGCCAGGAACGCGGCCCGCTCGGCGGGCAGCAGATTGCCGATCGTGCCGCCGAGGAAGGCCAGCAGCCGGGGGCCCGGCGTGTCCGGCAGACTCATCCCCGCCGTGAAGTCGGCGATCAGCCCGTGCACGGCGAGCCCCGGGAACTCCTTCACCAGCGCCTCCCCGGCCTGCGCGAGGGCGCTCTCGCTGACGTCGACGGGGACATAGGTCTCCAGCGAGGTCAGCGCGGCCAGCAGATGCCGGGTCTTGTCGGAGGAGCCCGAGCCCAGCTCGATCAGCGTCCGGGCGGGCAGCGCCGAGGCGATCTCGCCGGACCGGCCGAGCAGGATCTCCCGCTCGGCGCGCGTCGGGTAGTACTCGGGCAGCTCGGTGATCTGCTCGAACAGGTCGCTGCCGTGGGCGTCGTAGAACCACTTCGGCGGCAGCGTCTTGGGCTGCGCGGTCAGACCGTGCAGGACGTCGGCGCGCAGCGCGGCGTCCATGGCGTCCTCGGCCAGCAGGCGGGTGAGAAGGAACGGGCTCACGTACGGGGCTCCTTCGGAGTTGCGGGGGCCGAGGCGTCACTCGGTTCCTTGAGCGGGGAGAGCTGCACGTCCGTGGCGGTCGCCACGAGCAGCGTGCGGTCGGGCACCTCCTGCCAGAGCTGATCGTCGTCGTACGGCTCGGAGGCCACGGCCGTGCCCCGGCCCGGCTCCGCGCGGTACCACAGCGTGTCGCCCCAGGCCGTCGCCGCGACGGCGGTGCCGTCGGTCAGAAGCAGGTTCAGCCGGGAGCCCGGGGCGGCCGAGGCCACCTCGGGCACGGTGTCGCCCAGCGCCCGGCCGAGATCGTCCCCGGCCCTGAGCCGGGCCAGGACCAGCGCCCAGACGACCGCGGAGTCGCTGCGCGCCGCGAGCCGCAGCAGATCGACCGGGGGGAGGCCGGTGGCGATCCGGGCCAGGGAGTCCGGCCAGCCCGCCACCGCGCCGTTGTGGCTGAACAGCCAGCGCTCCGCGGCGAACGGGGCCGCCGCGGCCTCCCCGTCCGCGCTCGGCACGGTGGCGTCCCGGACCGCCGCCAGCAGCGCGGTCGTACGCACCACCCGGGCGAGATCGGTGATGCCGCCGTCGGCCCAGATCGGCCCGGAGCGGCGGTAGCGGGCCGGCACCGGATCGCCCTCGGCGTACCAGCCGACCCCGAAACCGTCGGCGTTCACGGTGCCGTGCCGCTGCCGGCGGGGCGCCCAGGACTGCCGGTACAGCGAGTGCGGTGGCTCGAACAGCAGTCGGCCGATCGGCAACTCGGGCCCCAGATAGGCCAGATGACGGCACATCAGACGTCCTCCGAGCGGGCCGTGCGGAACCCGGAGAAGATCTGCCGCCGGATCGGATAGTCCCAGTTGCGGAAGGTGCCCCGGCAGGCGACCGGGTCCACGGCGAACGAACCACCGCGCAGCACCTTGTGCTCGGGGCCGAAGAACACCTCCGAGTACTCCTTGTACGGGAACGCGGAGAACCCTGGGTACGGCAGGAAGTCGCTCGCCGTCCACTCCCACACGTCGCCGATCAACTGCCTCACCCCGAGCGGGGATTCACCCGCCGGATAGCTGCCGGCCGGGGCCGGGCGCAGATGGCGCTGGCCGAGGTTGGCGTGCTCGGGCGCGGGGGCGGCGTCGCCCCACGGGTAGCGCCGGGAGCGCCCGGAGGCCGGGTCGAAGCGCGCGGCCTTCTCCCACTCCGTCTCGGTGGGCAGCCGCCGCCCGGCCCAGCGCGCGTACGCGTCGGCCTCGTACCAGCACACGTGCACCACCGGCTCCTCGGGCGGCACCACCTCGGTGACCCCGAACCGGCGGCGCAGCCACTGCGCGCCCTCGCGGCGCCAGAACAGCGGCGCGTGCAGGGAGTTGCGGCGCACATGCGCCCAGCCCTCGGCCGTCCACCAGCGCTCGGACCCGTAGCCGCCGTCCTCGATGAACTGGAGGTAGGCGCCGTTGGTGACCGGTGTGGTGTCGATCCAGAAGGGCGCCGTCTCCCGGACGTGCGCGGGGCGTTCGTTGTCCAGCGACCACGGCTCGGTCGAGGTGCCCATGGTGAACGGGCCGCCGGGTACCAGGACTTCGGGCGGCCCGGTGAACAGCGGTACCGGCTCCGGGTCCGGCGCGGTCAGCGCCTGCGGACCGCTGCGCAGCTGATGGGTGATCAGCATGGTCTCGTCGTGCTGCTGCTCGTGCTGCGCGATCATCCCGAAGGCGAACCCCGCCTCGGTCAGCCGGGTGCCGTGCAGCGCGGCACCCTCCAGCACGTCCAGCACCCGGCCGCGCACCTCGGCGGCGTACCTGCGGGCCTCGGCCGGGGCCAGCAGCGGCAGCGTGGGCCGCTCCGAGCGCGGGTGCTCGAAGGCGTCGTACAGGCTGTCGATCTCGGGCCGCATCGCCTCCTGCCCGGCGACGGCCCGCAGCAGCCACTGCTCCTCCTGGTTGCCGATGTGCGCCAGGTCCCACACCAGCGGCGACATCAGCGGCGAATGCTGGGCGGTGAGATCGGGGTCCTCCACGCAGCTGGTCAGCAGGGTGGTACGGGCGCGGGCCGTGGTGAGCGAGACCAGCGCCAGGTCGCGCAGGGCCTCGGCGTCGTGGGCGGGCTCGGTGGTCATGCGGGGATGTCCTTCCCGTGCGGCACGGACCTCTTCCCGGCGACCGGGGGGAGAGGCGTGTCATGGACGCGGTCGAGCAGATCGTCGGCGGGGCAGCGCCCGCGGGCCACATAGCGCTCGGTGTACGTCGCGACGGCGTCGGTGATCTCCCGGCCCGCCCCGAGCCGGGGCAGCGCCTCCAGCGCGGCGGCGAAGCAGATCTCGGCCACCTCGCGCAGCTCCGGGTCGGTGAGTCCGTCGCGGGCCGCGTCGCGCCAGAGCGGATTGTGCGGCGCGGGCAGCGACCGCGACCGCTCCGCCAGCGGCTTCACCGCCCGGTAGGCCGTCTCCGCGGCCTCCGGGTCGTCGAACAGGGCGGTCGTCACCGCGAGCGGCACGATCCAGCCGTCGTCGCCCGGCTGGGCGTCGATCATGCGCAGTTCCAGATGCCCCCGCGGCCGCACCGGCGGGAACAGCGTGGTGATGTGGTAGTCCAGATCCTCACGCGTGGGCGGTCGCGGCACGCCCGAGCGGGTCCACTCCCGGAAGCTGAGCCCCTCGGGCACCTGCCAGGTCCCGCCGTCCCCGCGCACACACATCACCGGCGCGTCGAGCACATGGCGCGCCCAGGCGCCCCGCGGATCGCCGTCCAGCACGGGCGCGCCCGCCCGGCCGGGGCCTATCCGGGTCCAGGTCAGCTGCCGGGTGGAGCGCCAGCCGGTGACCCGCCGGCCGGCCAGCGGAGAGTTGGCGAACGCGGCCACCAGCACCGCGCCGAGCTGGTGCGCGAGCCACCAGCGCCGTCCGAGCCCGAGCGGACCCGGCTCCTCGTGACCGGCGTCCAGGCACACCTGGACGGAGGCCGAGGTGCACATCATGGCGCGGCCTTCGGGGCCGGTGCGGTCCAGGCAGATCTCCATCGCGTCGTAGCGCGGGGAGCGCAGATAGCGGCGCGGCGGACGCCAGGGGTCCTGGCCGACACCGAGGAGCGCGAGTCCGTCCTCGCGCAGAGTCGCCCGCACGGCGGAGAGGTCCGCCGAGACCAGGGCCACCGCCTCCGTCAGGGACGGGGCGGGCGGCGAGCTCAGCTCCAGCTGGCCGCCGGGTTCTACGGTGAGCGCCGAGCTCAGCGGGACGGCGCGCAGTGCGGCGTACGCCGCGGAGAGTCGTTCGGGTGCCACCGGGTGCTGTGGCCGGAGCGGCTCGTGGATCAGCCACTCCACCTCCACCCCGACCGTGCGGGGTGGACCTGTCTTGAAGCAGATGCCGCGGACCAGCGCCTCGACCTCTGCCTCCGTGATCGCTGTACGGCCGCCCGTACAGTCGCCTACCGAATCGGACACGTCAGGGTCCTCCTGAGATTCCCGTATGCCGCCGACCCGGTTCCCGAGGGTCCCGGCCGGCATCACCCGTCCCACCCAAGACCCCCATGACGAATTCCACAAGGGCACCCTTCGCGACTTCCAGGCCGCCGAACCTCCGATTCCGCGGTGCCGTGGCCGTCCTCCCGAGGTGAGTCGGGGGCCGGGGCCCGGCACGCCTCCGTCCGTTTCCGGTCCGTTCCCTCCGCGCTCTCGCAATGTTGGTCCGGGTGCCCGGGCGGGGCGCGGAAAAACCCTTTGCCCGGCCCGTCCAGCATCGCGCAGGATCTCTCCATGAGCACGACGGGGGAGGGCACGCGACGCGCGTCCACGGCGGCTACGGGGGTGGCGCCGTGAGCGCGCGCCTGCGTGGCATCGCCCGGCAGACAGAAGAGATCGTCGCGGCCGGGAGCTATCGCTCCCGCGCCGGACAGCAGGTTCCGCTGGCCGCGGCGATCGCGGCCGCCCGGGAGGGCACGCGGATGTACGGACCGGCTCCGGTGGCCCCGCCACCGGCCGATCCGGTACCCACGAAGACCGAGGTCACCGGCGAGAGCAGCCTCGAGGCGGCCCGCCGCGTCGGCGGCCGGGTGGCCGTCCTGAACTTCGCCTCCGCCCGCAATCCGGGAGGCGGCTTCCTCAACGGCGCCCAGGCCCAGGAAGAGGCCCTGTGCCGCGCCTCGGCGCTGTACACCTGCCTGCGCGAGGCACCGGAGTTCTACGACCACCACCGCGCCCACCGCGACACGTTCTACACGGACCGTGTCGTCCACTCACCCGCCGTGCCCGTCTTCCGCGACGACAACGGCGACCTGCTGGACGAGCCGTTCCTCGCGGGCTTCCTCACGGCCGCCGCGCCGAACGCGGGCGTGGTCCTGCGGACGTCCCCGGAGCGGGCCGCCGAGATCCCCCGCGCGCTCCGCGGCCGGGCCGAACGCGTCCTGGAGGTGGCCGCCGCCGAGGGGTACCGCCGTCTGGTACTGGGCGCCTGGGGCTGCGGTGTCTTCCGGAACGATCCCGCGCAGGTGGCGGGCGCGTTCCACACGCTGCTGCGGCCCGGCGGCCGCTTCGAGGGGCGTTTCGAGCACGTCGTGTTCGGGGTGCTGGACCGCACGCGGGGAGCGGTGGTCAGAGGCGCCTTCGAGCGCGTGTTCGCGTAGGGCGTCGCTTCCGGACGCCCCGCACGCCGCCCTCAGGTCCAGCCGTAGCGCTCCCGCAGCCGGTGGCGCACCAGGTTGAACCGCATCCGGTCCAGGGCGCAGGCCTCGCGCCGCATGCCCTGCTCGTGCAGCCGCAGCACCCGGTCGACGTCCACCCAGGACTCCCGCCCGGTGCGGTCCCAGGGGCCGCTGCCGATCGGGACCCAGTCGCGCCGGCCGTCGTGCCGCTTGCTGGAGAGCCGCACGGCGAGCAGAGTGCCTGCCGCCTCGCGGGCGACGACCAGCACGGGCCGGTCCTTGCCCCGCCCGTCGTTCTCCTCGTACGGCACCCAGGTCCAGACGATCTCCCCGGGGTCGGGGTCGCCGTCGTGCACGGGCGCGTACTCCGTCCGCACGCGGCCCACCTCACGCGGCCGGGCGTCGGTGGTGGCGTACGGGCCGTCACGGCCGGGGGCGTTCTCTTCGGTGGACGCGGTCACGGGGGCACCCTACGGGCTGCGCGTGAGCGGGCGCCGGGCGCACCCCGGTTCGCGCCGAGCGACCGGTGGACCTGTGTGACGGCCGACGGGCACGGGGACCGCGCGACGGCCGACGGGAACGTGGACCCGCGCGACGGCCGACGGGAAACGCGGTCACGGGGGCGATGTCGTCGCTCCCGTGACCGCGTGGGCCGACCGAGGATCAGGCTCCGTCGGCTCCGACCTTGTTCACGGCCGGCGTCGCGGTCCCGTTCAACGGTGAAGTGCCGTTGTCCGAGGGCGAGTTCTGCGTGTTCATGGACGCGAGGAGTTGCCGGGCCAGACCCAGCCCGGTGCCGCCCATGGTGAGCGCCTTGGCGAACAGGTCGGCCATGCCGTCGGCGCCGTTGAGCAGCACCATGTTGTCGACGTTGCCGAAGGCCGACGCGCCGGCCCGGACGATCTCCGGCCAGTTCTCGGCGAGTTGCTGGGCGACCACGGCCTCCTGGTTCTCGGCGAGGGCCGCGGCCCGTGCCTTGATGCCCTCGGCGTCGGCGAGCCCCTTGGCCCGCAGCGCCTCGGCCTCCGCCAGCCCCTTGGCCTGGGTGGCGGCCGCCTCGGCCTCACCGGTGGCCCGGGTCTCGCGCGCCTTGGCCTCGGCCACCGAGATCCGCGCGTCGCGGTCGGCCTCGGCCAGCGTGCGCTTCTCGTAGGCCTTGGCGTCGGCGGGCTTGCGCACATCGGCCTGGAGCTGCTGTTCGCGCCGCTTGGCCTCCAGTTCGGCGACCCGGGTCTCCTGGACGACGACCTCCTGTCTGGCCCCGGCCTCCGCGAGCGGCCCCGCCTGCCGGGCCTTGGCGGCGGCCTTGTCCTGCTCGGCCTGGTAGCCGGCCTTGAGGATCTCGCTGTCCCGGGTGGCCTCCGCCATCCGCGCGAACGCCTGCTGTTCGGCCTCGGTGGCCAGCCGGTCCGCCTCGGCCTGTGCGATGCGCGCGTCGCGGTGCACGGCGGCGGTGTGCGGGGCGGACAGGTTCTTGATGTAGCCGGTCGGGTCCTCGATCTCGTGGATCTGGAGGGAGTCGACGATCAGTCCCAGCTTCTCCATCTCCGTGCCACAGGCGGCCCGCGCCTGCCCGGTGAGCTTCTCGCGGTCGCGGATCATGTCCTCGACCGTCAACCCGCCGACGATGGCCCGCAGATGACCGGCGAACACCGTGTGCACCCGCTCCGCCATGAGCTTCTGCTGGTCCAGAAAGCGGCGGGCGGCGTTGGCGATCGACACGAAGTCGTCGCCGACCTTGAAGATGACCACGCCCCGCACCTTCAGCGGGATGCCCTGGTGGGTGACGCAGTCCACGTGCAGTTCGGTCTGGTTCAGGTCGAGCGAGAGCTTGCGCACGGCCTGCACGCCGGGCAGCACCAGCGTGCCCCGGCCGGTGACGATACGGAACCCCATGCCCTCCTCCAGGCCCTCCACCTTGTGCTTGGAGCCGGAGATGATCAGGGCTTCGTTGGGTTCCGCGACGCGCCACATCAGTTTGAACAGACCGGTCAGAACGAGCAGGGCGCCTAAGGCCGTCCCCGCGATGACGCCGACAGACATCGGCATACACCCCCTGTTCCGGGTGCCGTGAGGGCACCGAACGTACCGGGAGTGTGAGGCAGGGCACAGCGGGGTGTACATACACCACCGAGGCCCTGTTGCCCGCTTGGTACACAGCGCCCGCGGACGGGCGGGGGCTCAACCGCCGTACACGGCCGAGACATAGACCGTGCGGGGCGGCAGGTACTCGACGACCGTCACCACCGTGCCGCGCTCGATACGGTCGGTCCCGGTGGCCGCGTAGGCGAGGAAGTGCTCGGCGCCGCCGCGCACGCGGACGATCACCTCGCCGACGAGGCCGGGCCCGATCGTGCCGGTGACCCGCCCGAGGAGCCCGACCATCGTGGTGTCGTCCATGGTCACAGCGTACGGGCCCGACCCGCTCACGCGGCCGGTGAATCCACGCTCAGCTCCCGCGGCGGCCACCGCTCGTGCCAGCGCAGCTCGGCCTCCAACTGCGCGGCGAGGGACACCAGCAGGGGTTCGCTCGCCGCGGGCCCGAGCAGTTGGGCGCCGACCGGCAGCCCCGCCCCGGTGAACCCGGCCGGGACGTTCACCCCGGGCCAGCCCAGTACGTTCCACGGCCAGGCGTAGGGACAGGCGGCGATCATCGCCCGGTCGGTGGCGAAGCCGCCGAGGTTCGCCAGCGCGCCGATCAGCGGCGGGGGAGCGGCCGTAGTCGGCGCGAGGATCACGTCGTACGAGCTGAGGAAGCCGCCGATCCGGCGGTGCAGCGTGGCTTCCGCCCGGCGGGCCGCGCGCAGCGGGGCCCCGGACAGCAGCCGGCCGAGCCGGGCCGCCTCGCGCGTGCGTGGGTCCAGCAGCGCGGGGGAGGGCACGTCGCCCGCCCACTCGGCGAGCCCGGCCGTGGCGCGCGGCACGAAGGCCAGCCCGATCTGCCCGTAGGGCGGGTCCGCCTCCTCGACGTGGTGTCCCAACGAGGCCAGCTTCTCGGCGAGTTCGACCATTCGGGCGCGGATCTCCGGGTGCAGCCGGGTGGGCAGCGCGGTGAACGGCGGCTTGAGCGCGAGGGCGACGCGCAGCCGTCCGGGGTCGCGGCCGGCCGCCGCCGAGATGTCGAGGGGCGCGGGCCGGTGCGGGTCGAGGGCGTGGTTGCCGCTGGCCGCGTCGAGCAGCAGGGCGGCGTCGGCGACCGTGCGGGCGAGCGGGCCGTTGACGGTGATGCCCTGGAAGGACTCGCCGCGCGGCCAGGTCGAGATCCGTCCGCGCTGCGGCTTGATGCCGACCAGGTTGGTCCAGGAGGCGGGGATGCGCACCGAGCCCGCGCCGTCCGAGCCGAGCGCGGCGGGCACCAGGCCCGCGGCGACCGCGGCCGCCGACCCGCCGGACGAACCGCCGGGCGTGTGACCGTGGTTCCACGGATTGCGGGTCGCGCCGAAGGCGGGTCCCTCGGTGAACGGCCACTGTCCCAGTTCGCAGGTGTTGGTCTTGCCGACGACCACGGCTCCGGCCGCCCGCAGCCGCCGCACCGCCTCGCCGTCCTCGGCGGCCGCCGGGAACTCGCCCGGGCAGCCGAACGCGGTCGGCTCCCCGGCCACGTCCATGTCGTCCTTCACCGCCACCGGCACCCCGAGCAGCGGCCCTCGCGCCCCTTCGGCGAGCGCCCTGTCCGCCGCGTCGGCCTCGGCGAGAGCCGCCTCGGCGCGCACGATCCGGAAGGCGTTGAGCGACCCCTGGGCCGCCTCGATCCGCGCCAGGGACCGCTCCACGAGCGCGCGCGAGGTCACCTCCCCGGCGGCCAGCGCGCGGGCGGTCTCCGCCAGTCCGGCGGAACGGTCGAGCGTCATACGGGACACCTCCGGGAGCACAACTGTCCTACCGCACGGTAACGTCAGAAGCGGGTCCGCGGAACGCCCTTGGCCGAGAAGTCGGCCCCCGGCACGGCCCGGCCGGGCCTTACGGACCCGTGACGTCCCCGGCAGGGCACGCCCTCGCGAGGCCCGGTCCGGCCTAGCGTGACGGCATGCGTGTACTGGTCACCGGCGGTGCCGGGTTCATCGGGTCCCATGTCGTCGACGCGCTGCGGCGCCGCGGGCACGAGACGGTCGTCCTCGACGTCCGCCGGCACGGCGGCGACGACGTGCGCGCGCCGGACGCGGTCGCCGGAGCGCTGGCCGGCGTGGACGCCGTGTGCCACCAGGCCGCCAAGGTCGGCCTCGGCGACGGGGTGTCCGACGCCGCCGCGTACGTGTCGGCCAACGACCTCGGCACGGCCGTGCTGGTCGCGGCCATGGCGGAGGCCGGGGTGCGCCGGCTGGTGCTGGCCGGGTCGATGGTCGTCTACGGGGAGGGGCGCTACACGTGCCCCCGGCACGGCGCCGTGCGGCCGGGTCCGCGGGCCGTCGCCGACCTGGACGCGGGCCGGTTCGAGCCGGCCTGCCCCCGGTGCCGCGCACCGCTGTCGCCCGGCCTGGTCGGCGAGGACGCCCCGGCCGACCCGCGGAACGTGTACGCCACGACGAAACTCGCCCAGGAACACCTCGCCGCCGCCTGGGCGCGCTGCACGGGCGGATCGGCCGTCTCCCTGCGCTACCACAACGTGTACGGGCCCCGGATGCCCAGGGACACGCCCTACGCGGGAGTCGCCTCGTTCTTCCGTTCCGCGCTCGCCCGCGGCGAGTCACCCCGGGTGTTCGAGGACGGGCGGCAACGGCGGGACTTCGTCCATGTCCGGGACGTGGCCGCGGCCAACGTCCTGGCGCTGGAGGCCGACTTCGCACCCGGCCTGCTGACCCCGTACAACACGGGCAGCGGTGACCCGCGCACCGTCGGTGAGATGGCCGGCGCCCTCGCCGCCGCGTACGGCGGTCCCGAGCCCCGGATCACGGGCGAGTACCGGCTGGGCGACGTACGGCACATCACCGCCGACTCCGCCCGGCTCCGCCGCGACCTCGGCTGGCGGCCCGGGGTCGGATTCGCCGAGGGCATGCGGGAGTTCGCGGCGGACGAGCGGACTTAGGGCCCTTCCGACGGATCTCCGTGGCGTCGCGCGCCCGCACGCCGATCGCACGCACCGAACGCCGCTCCTTCTCCCACGGAGATCCGTCAGAAGGGCCCTGGCCCCACCGCGACACCGCGTGGTTGCTCGTCCCCGCCCTACGGCACCGTCGGCAACGTCACCTCGAAGCGGCAGCCGCCCGGGATGTTGCGGACGGTGGCCCGGCCCCGGTGGGCCTCCACGATGCCCCGGACGATGGCGAGGCCGAGCCCCGCGCCGGCCGGGGGCGTACGGGCGTCGGTGCCGCGCCAGCCGGTGTCGAACACGCGCGGCAGTTCCTCCTCGGGGATGCCTCCGCAGCCGTCGGACACCGAGAGCACCACGCCGTCCGGGGAGCGCTCGGCGGCCACGGCGACCGTGCCGTCGGCAGGAGTCCGCCGGATCGCGTTGACCAGCAGGTTCCCCAGTACCCGGCTCATCTCCCTGCCGTCCACCTCGACGGGCAGCGGCTCGACGCCGTCGCCCACCAGTCGCACTCCGTGCTCCCGGGCCAGCGGGTCCGCCCCCGCCAGCGCGTCGCCGACCAGGTCGTACAGGGACATCCGGGTGGGCGTGAGGGCCAGCGCGCCCGCCTGGATGCGGGAGAGCTCGAAGAGGTCGCCGACCATGTCGTTGAGGCGGTCGACCTCGGTGCGCATCTGCCGCAGATAGCGGTCCGGTTCGGCCGCGACGCCGTCCTCCAGCGCCTCGGACATGGCCCGCAGTCCGGCCAGCGGGGTGCGCAGATCGTGCGAGATCCAGGCGACCAGCTCGCGCCGTGAGGTCTCCAGCGCCCGCTCCCGCTCGCGGGATTCGGCGAGCCTGACGCTGGTGGCCGCCAACTCGCGGCTGACCGCGTCGAGTTCCGCCGTCGTCGGACCGTCCGGCGCGGCGAAGGCGCCGCCGTCGCCGAACGAGCGGGCCGCGACGGCGAGGGCCCGGCTGCGGGCCACGACCCAGCGGCCCAGCAGCAGCGCGGTCGCCAGCGACACGACCGCCGCCATGGCGACGACCGTGGTGACGACGGTCAGGTCGTGTGGCGACAGGAACATCGCCCAGGCCACCGCCAGGGTCCCCGAGAGCATCGCCACCACCCCGACGGCCGCGACCACGGCCAGCGACGCGGTCAGCGAACGCCGCCGGATCAGGAACAGCACCCCCGCCCCGGCCAGACCGGTCGCGGCGGCGCCCGCGAAGGCGTACAGGGCGATCAACAGCGTGTCCGACACGGTCAGTCCGCCTCCCCGCCGGGCTCGAAGCGGTACCCCACACCCCACACCGTCCGGATCAGCAGCGGCCGGGCGGGATCGTCCTCGATCTTGCCGCGCAGTCTGCGGATGTGGACGGTGACGGTGGACAGGTCGCCGAACTCCCAGCCCCACACCTCCCGCATCAGATCCTCCCGGCCGAACGCCCGCCCGGGGTTGCGCAGGAAGAACAGCAGCAGGTCGAACTCCCGCAGGGTGAGGGCGAGTTCGGTCCCGTCCTTGGTGGCGCGACGGGCGCCCGGATCGACCGTCAGGCCCGCCGCCGACACCCGCCCGCCCACCGGGGCGGGGCGGCTGCGGCGCAGCACGGACTCCACCCGCAGCACCAGTTCGCGCGGGCTGAAGGGCTTGGTGACGTAGTCGTCCGCCCCCACCTCCAGACCCAGGACACGGTCGTCCTCGTCGCCGCGCGCGGTGAGCATGATGACCGGCACCGGACCGGATCCGCGCAGCCGCCTGCACACCTCCAGCCCGTCCATGCCGGGCAGCATCAGATCCAGCACCACCAGATCCGGCCGGTGCGCGGCAGCCCGCCCGAGGGCCGCCGGCCCGTCGTCGGCACGGTCGACGACATACCCGGCGCGGTCCAGATAGCCGGCCACCACCTCGGAGACGGTCGGATCGTCGTCCACGACCAGGACGCGGGCCGGCGCCGGGTCCTGTGAAGGATTGTGCTGCTCCATGCCCCCAGCCTGGCACCTCACCCGCGGGGCCGGGCGGGGGCGGACGCGACGTCCGCGTTTCGTAAGGACCGGAAGTCCGATATGCCCGGTGCGGATTCGTAGGGTGACAGCGTGACGACCCCTTCAACGGACGTCGACGTGGTGCTGCCCTGCCTGGACGAGGCCGAGGCCCTGCCCTGGGTCCTCGCGCGGATTCCGGCCGGCTGGCGCGCCCTGGTCGTCGACAACGGCTCCACCGACGGCTCCCCGGAGATCGCCCGCGCCCTCGGCGCCACCGTCGTGCGCGAACCACGCCGGGGCTTCGGCGCGGCCTGCCATGCCGGACTGACCGCGGCCACCGCCGACGTCGTCTGCTTCTGCGACTGCGACGCCTCCCTCGACCCGGCGCTCCTCGTGCCGTTCGTCGACGAGGTCCGCGCCGGTGAGGCGGACCTCGTCCTCGGACGCCGCCGCCCGAGCACCCGGGGAGCCTGGCCCGCGCACGCCCGCGCCGGGAACCTCGCCCTCGCCCGGCTGCTGCGGCGCCGGACCGGACTGCGCCTGCGCGACCTCGGCCCGCTGCGCGCCGCCCGTCGCGAGCCACTGCTCTCCCTCGGCCTCTCCGACCGGCGCAGCGGCTATCCGCTCCAGATGGTGGTGCGGGCCGCCGACGCCGGATGGCGGGTCACCGAGCACGACGTGCCGTATCTGCCGCGCGCGGGCGCCTCCAAGGTGACCGGCACCTGGCGGGGCACCTGGCAGGCCGTCCGGGACATGCGCCGTGTCCTGGCCGAGCCCGGCGTCGTGTCCGGCGCGGACGGGAGGCCCGTACGGTGACCACGCTCCTCGTCATCGCCAAGGAACCGCGACCCGGCCGGGTCAAGACCCGCCTCACCCCGCCGTTCACCCCGGAGCAGGCCGCGCGGCTCGCCGAGGCGGCGCTCGCCGACACGCTGCAGGCCGTGGCGGCGACCCCCGCGGCCCGGCGCGTGCTCGTGCTCGACGGCACTCCCGGCCGCTGGCTCCCGCCCGGCTTCGACGTCGTACCGCAGTGCGAGGGCACCCTGGACGAGCGGCTCGCGGACGCCTTCGCGCGCTGCACGGGCCCCGCCCTCCTGATCGGCATGGACACCCCGCAGGTGACGCCGGCCCTGCTCGCCGGGGGCCTGGACGGGCACGACGCCTGCTTCGGCCCCGCCGAGGACGGCGGCTTCTGGGCGCTGGGCCTCGCCGAACCCGATCCCGCGCTGCTGCGTGGCGTGCCCATGTCGACGCCGCGGACGGGGGCCGTCCAGCGGGAGCGGCTCGGCGCGGCCGGGCTGCGGGTGCGCGAACTGCCCCGGCTGCGGGACGTCGACACCGCGGCCGACGCCCACGCGGTCGCCGCCCTCGCCCCGCACGGCCGGTTCGCCGCCCGGCTGGCCCGCTGCGCCACGGCGGACCGCCGGTGAGCGCGACCGCACCCGCCTGGGCCGCCGCCGACCCCTACGCCGGGGCCCTGCGCGCCGGCCGGGGCCCGCTGTTCCTGCGCCGCGCCGACGGCTGGCTGCTGCCACTGGAGGTGGAGCGCTGGTGCGCCCGCGCCGACGCGGCCGACCGGACGGCACTCGACCGCTGCGAGGGCGCGGTCCTCGACGTGGGCTGCGGGCCCGGACGGCTGGTGGCCGAACTCGCCGCCCGCGGCGGGACCGTGTTGGGTGTCGACGTCAGCCGGGCCGCCGTCGACCGCACCACACGGCTCGGCGGACCCGCCCTGTGCCGCTCGGTCTTCGACCGGCTGCCCGGCGAGGGCCGTTGGGGCACCCTGCTGCTGATGGACGGCAACATCGGCATCGGCGGCGACCCGCGCGCCCTGCTGGAACGGGCTGCCCGGCTGCTGCGCCCCGGCGGGCTGCTCATCGCCGAGACCGACCCGTCGGACGTGGACGAGCGGGCCCAGGTGCAGGTCGTCGACCTCGTCGGCGCCCGGAGCGCACCCGGCGCCGCGTTCCCCTGGGCCCGGCTCGGCACCCCCGCCCTGCTGCGGCACGCCCGCCCGGCCGGCTGGCGGGCCGCCGGTCAGTGGGCCGCCGGGGACCGCCGCTTCGTCGCCCTGCGCAGCCGCAGCGCCAGCAGCAGCGCCGAGCCGCCGAAGAGGACCGCCGTGATCAGCAGCCAGCGCGCCAGGAAGCCGTCCGGGGACAGCCCGGTGACCGACCGGTAGCGCTCGTCCACCCGCCCGCCGATCAGCGGGAACCAGACGAGCAGCAGCAGGGCCGACAGGGCCGCGGGCACCCGCACATGGTTCACCCACGCCCGCCGGTCCACCGCCTCCGCCCCCCTGACGAGGGCCCGGTCGCAGGCGCCGTAGAGCGGCACCAGCACCAGGTCGTGCAGGAGGGCGGCGCCCACGAACCACAGCGCGACGCTCCACGGGTCGCGGTCGAGCAGCCGGACACCGGCGTAGCCGGCCAGCGTGAACGAGCAGGCCAGAAGGAGGAGTTGGAACGGGCTGCCGAGCGGGATCCGGGTGCGCATCACAGGTCTCCGAACGTCATCCGGGCCACCCACTTGGTGTTGAGCACGCCGGGCGCGGCGGGCACGATCACCCGGGCCGGGTGGCCGTGGTCGGGGGAGAGAGGCTCGCCGTTGACGAACAGGGCGAGCAGGGAACGCTCGTCGGCGACCTGGTTCGCCCGCAGGGCCGCCCGGCGGAACGCGCCGCGCCGCTGGAGCGACTCCACGAGAACGTCCGGCGGATCGTCCGGGTGACCGACCAGGGCCGCCAGATCCCGCAGCCGCACCCCCCGCCACCACTGGTCCGAGGTCGACCAGCCCTCCACACAGGCGATCGGCAACGCGGCACTGTGCAGGGGGAGTTCGAGCAGATCCGCACGGCTGAGCCGGACCGTGCCGGTTCGGCCGGTCACCACGAGGCGCCACGCCTCCTCGCTCGTCTCCCGGGGCGAGACGCCCGCGTGGGCGGCGGTCTTGTTGATCTGGAAGCCGTTCGGGCCGCTGCCGGGTTCCGCCCCGCCGTGCGGTGCGAGCAGCGCGGTGCGCCGCAGCACGCCGTCGAAGTTCTGCCCCACCGTGGTGAGGAACAGCAGCAGTGACCCGCCCCCTACGAACCACAGCGCGCCGCGCCGCGACACGGTCGGCTCGGCGGGCCGTGGCGACACCAGGTCGTCCGCCTCCGCCGGCTCCTCCCGGACCACGTCCCCGCCCGGCGCCTTGCGCCCCGCACGCTCCTCCAGCATCAGCCGTGCGTTCCGTACGGCGACGGGGAGCCTGAGCACCACGTGCACGGCGAAACCGGCGAAGAACACCCACGCCCCGTAGAAGTGCAGCCGGTAGAAGGAGCCGGGGAAGACATAGTCGAGCTGGATGTTGAGCATGCCGGTGACGAACTCGAAGAGGACGCCGCCGACGAGGAGCAGCAGGGAGACCCGTTCCAGGGCGTGGGCCACGGACCGGGCGGGCGGCAGCGCGAACAGCTTCGGCACCACGGACCACAGCTTGGCCAGCAGCACCGGGATCAACGTGATGCCGAGGGTGACGTGCACGCCCTGGTTCAGCCGGTACAGCCAGGAGGGGTTCGTCGGCCAGGGGAACAGATAGAAGCCGAGGAGGCCCTTGTCGGGCGTCTTGTCGTTCACCGGGGACAGATCCGGGTTGTAGGCGGCGTAGGACACCAGCCCGGTCAGGAACAGCACGGTGATGCCGACGAGCAGGACGAGGCCGAGGGCCGAGGTGAGAGCGGGTCCGCGCAGCGGGCTGCGCCAGAAGCCGGGCGAGGTGGGGAGCCGGTGAGCGTCGCGCATGGCACGACCGTAGGCCCGCACCGGGCGCCGGGCGGGTGCGCGACCCGTGACGAAATTCTGACGTCGGGCGGGGTGACGGCCGGGCGTCGCCCGTAGAACCTGTGACGACATGCTGAAGTCCGGCACGGGTGACGGCCGGGCGTCGCCCGCGCGACCGGTGACGAAACGCTGACGTCCGGCACGGCCGGGGCGTTCGTGGCACCCGCGCGGCCTAGCGTGCCGCTGTGAGCCGATCCCTCCGCCGTGATCTGTACGCCGTCCTGGCCGCCGCGCTGCTCGTGACCGTCGCCGTGCTCGTCGGGCGGCACATCCAGCACACCCGGCACACCCTGTTCGTCGACTGGCCCCCGCTGCTGGCCTCCTGGGAGCCGCACCTCGGCCCCGGCACCCCGGCCGCCCTGCTCGTCGGGGCCGCCGTGGTGGCGTACGGCCCGGCCGTCGCGGCCCGCCCGCGCTGGGGACGGCTGCTCGCCGCGGTCTGGGCCGCGGGCACGGCCTGGACCGTCTCCCTCGCCCTCGTCGACGGCTGGCACAAGGGCATCGCGGAGCAGCTCACCACCCGCAGCGAGTACCTCCGCTCGGTCCACCGCTTCCCGGACATCCCCGCCGCCCTGCGGGACTTCACCGCGCACATCCTCATCGACGCCCCCGACAACTGGCCCGCCCATGTCGCCGGACACCCGCCCGGGGCCACCCTCAGCTTCGTGCTGCTCGACCGGATCGGGCTGGGCGGGGGCGGCTGGGCCGGGACGGTGTGCATCGTCCTCGGCGCGACCGCCGCTCCGGCCGTTCTCGTCACCGTCCGTGCCCTGGCGACCGAGGAACTCGCCCGGCGCGCGGCTCCGTTCCTGGTGCTCGCCCCGGCCGCCGTGTGGATGGGCACCTCGGCCGACGCGTACTTCGCCGCCGTCGCCGCGTGGTCCGTGGCCCTGCTGGCCCTCGCGGTCACCGGTCGCTCCCTCGCCCTGGCGGCCGTCTCCGGACTGCTGTTCGGCCTGACCTGCTATCTCTCCTACGGTCTGACCCTCATCGCCCTCATCGGTGCCGCCGTGCTGCTGCTGTGCCGTGACCGCGTCCGCGAGCGGCCGCTGGCGCTGCTCACGCTGTTCCTCGGCGGCCTGGCCGTCGTCCCGGCGGCCTTCACGCTCGCGGGCTTCGACTGGTGGGAGGCCTACCGGCTGCTGGTCACCCGCTACCACCAGGGCGCCGGAGGCGTACGGCCGTACGGCTACTGGGTGTGGGCGAACCTCGCCTGCACGGTCCTTATCACCGGCCCGGCCACCGTGGCCGGGCTGCGACGGACCGGCGCGCTGCTGCTCCGCGGGTGCGGCGGGAAGGCGGGCGGGCGCGGCGCGGCCAGGCTCGCGCTGCTCGTCTCCGCCGCACTGCTCGCTCTGCTGGTCGCCGACCTCTCCGGCATGAGCAAGGCGGAGACCGAACGCATCTGGCTCCCCTTCGCGCTGTGGCTGCTCCCGTGCTGCGCGTTCCTGCCGCACCCTCGCGCCTGGCTCACCGCGCAGGCACTGCTGGCGCTGCTGCTCAACCATCTGCTGCGTACGGGCTGGTGAGACGCGCCAGGACCGTGACCCGGCCACGCGTACACCGCCGGACGGCCGACCGCCATGGATCACCGGACCATGTTATGGACCACTGAACCCCGCACTCTTTGGCCCTGTCATCCGTACCAATGCCCGGGCAGGGTGAGAGGGACCCGGAAGCCCCAGCGGAGGTCCCCCTTGAGCGTCGCCTTTCTCCTGACGACCCTGATCGTGGTGGTCACCCCCGGCACCGGCGTGGTGTACACGCTGGCCGCCGGGCTGTCCCACGGCCGCAGGGCGAGCGTGATCGCCGCCCTGGCCTGCACCCTCGGTATCGTTCCCCACCTGCTGGCGACGGTCACCGGCCTCGCCGCGCTGCTGCACACCAGTGCCGTCGCCTACGAGACGGTGAAGTACCTCGGCGTCGGCTATCTGCTGTACATGGCCTGGTCGACGCTGCGCGACCGGGACGCCCTGACGGTGGCGCGGGACTCCGAGCCGCGCTCCACCGCCCGCACGATCGTCTCCGGCGTGCTGCTCAACCTGCTCAACCCCAAGCTGACCATGTTCTTCGTGGCGTTCCTGCCGCAGTTCGTCCCGGCCGGGCCCGAGGGCTCCACCGCGGCGATGCTGCGCCTCGGCGGGGTGTTCATGGCACTGACCTTCGTGGTCTTCGCCGCGTACGGTCTGTGCGCCGCCGCGGTGCGCGACCGCGTCCTGGCCCGGCCCGCCGTACTGACCGGCATCCGCAGGGTGTTCGCGCTCTGCTTCGTCGGTCTCGGCGCCCGGCTGGCGGTGGCGTGACCATGCGCTTCCGCCACGCGTCCGCCCTGTGGGAGCAGTTCCCCGAACTCACCGCCGGGGTGCTCCACGCCGACGGCGTCGACGCCCGCGCGGACACCGCTCCGGCCGCCGACGCCTACCTCGCCCGAGCCGCGGACCGGCTCGCCGGGTCGAGCGAGGGCGAGTTCCCCGAAGTGCTCGCCTGGCGGCGGGTGTTCGCCCGCACCGGCCTGAAGCCCACGCAGTACCGGTGCGCCTCCGAGTCCCTGCTGCGCAGGCTCCGCAAGGAAGGCTCCCTGCCGCGCATCCATCCCGTGGTGGACCTCTGCAACGCCGTCTCCGTCGCCTACGCCGTTCCCGTCGCGGCCCTCGACGCCGACCGGATCACCGGCCCGCTGCTGGAGGTGCGCCACGCCCGCGGGGACGAGATCTACACGCCGTTCGGCGGCGGCACCGAGCACCCCGCGCCCGGTGAGGTGACCTTCGTCGACTCCGCCGCACGCGCCCACGCCCGCCGCTGGACCCACCGGCAGAGCGGCCACTCGGCGGTCGGCCCGCACACCCGGCGGATCCTCGTGGTCACCGAGGCCGTGCACGAGGGCGGCGCCGACACCGTGCTCGACCTGCTCAAGTCACTCGCCGCCGAACTCGCCGCGCACTGGCCCACCGACCCGGCGACCGCCGTACTCACCGCCGCCCGGCCCGAGTTCGCCCTGCCCGGCCCGGAGCCGCGGCCGGGGTCCGGCGCGGACGAGGTGCCGGACCCGCCCGGGGCCGGGATCCCCGCATGACACCATCGGCAGCGTGAACGACGAGGCGACGACCGACGCCGAACCCCCGGGCCGCGGCTCCGACTTCCTCCAGCTGGACGCCGCCGCCGTACCGGTGGCCGGCAAGGCGGACTGGCTGGCCGGGCGGCTGCGGCAGGCGATCGCCGACGGACGGCTGACGGTCGGCAGCAGACTGCCCTCCACCCGCCTCCTCGCCGTCGAACTGGGCCTGTCGCGCGGAGTGATCACCGAGGCGTACCGGCGGCTCGCCGAGGACGGCCATGTGGAGGGCCGCCGACGCGGCGGCACGGTCGTCGTCGCGGCGCCCCGCCCGGCGCCCCTGGCCCCCGCACGGCAGCCGGACCGGGCACCGGACAGTCTGTTCACCGAGCCCGCGACCGACGTCTTCGACGCGCTGCGCGCCGCGCCCGCCCACGTGGACTTCACCCCGGGCCGGCCCGACCTCGCCGTCTTCCCCCGCGCGGCCTGGCTGCGCGCCGAGCGCGCCGTGCTCGCCGGGCTGTCCGCCGACACCCTCGGCTACGGCGACCCGCGCGGCGCCCTGCCGCTGCGCCGGGCCGTCGCCGACTGGCTGGCCCGCGGCCGGGGCATCGGGGTGACACCGGACGAGCTGATCGTCGTGTCGGGCACCGCCCAGGCCCTCACCCTGGTCCACCCGGTGCTGCGCGCGGACGGCGTCGACGCCGTCGCCGTGGAGGACCCCGGCTCGCTCGGCGCCCGCCAGCATCTGAGCCACGGCGGTCTGGCCACACCGCCGGTACCCGTCGACGCCGACGGTGTCCGCGTCGACGCGCTGCGGGCCACCGGGGCGCGGGCCGTCCTGCTCACCCCCGCGCACCAGTTCCCGATGGGCGTGGTGATCAGCGGCGAGCGACGGCGCGACCTGCAACGCTGGGCGCAGGAGGGCGGCCTGATCCTGGAGGACGACTACGACGCCGAGCACCGCTACGACCGGCCGCCGGTGCCCGCCCTGCGCGCGCTCCTCGCCGACCAGGTCTGCTATCTCGGCAGTGTGTCCAAGCTGCTCGCCCCCGCGCTGCGCATCGGCTGGATGGTGCCGCCGCCCCGCCACCGGGCGGCGCTGACCGACGCCAAGCGCTTCACCGACCTCGGCAATCCCGTGCTGCCGCAGCTCGTGCTGGCCCGGCTGATGGAGAACGGGGACCTGGAGCGGCATCTGCGCATGCTGCGCGGCCGGCACCGGCGCCGGCGTGACGCGATGATCGCCGCCGTCGCCGCGCACCTGCCCGGCACGGTGGTGCACGGCGCCGCCGCCGGCCTGCACCTCACCGTCACCTACCGGGCGGACGTACCGGACACCGACCTGGCCGCGGCCGCGCTGGCCCGGGGCGTGAAGTGCCAGCCCCTGTCGTGGCACCGTCAGCTCCCGGGCCGCCCCGGCCTGGTCCTCGGCTACTCCGCCACGCCGCCGGGCGTCATCGCCGAGGGAGTGGCCGAACTGGGCCGCGCCCTGCGCGAACTCTCGGGCCGGGCCGGCTGAGCGGCGCGGCGACGGGCTCCTGTGGGCCGTGACACTGCACCGGCCCGGGGAGGCGGCGCGGGATGCGACCGGATCGCGCGCGAACCCCGCCCCGGGGCTAGCCTGAAGCACAGGGACAAGGCGCATACGCGCCCGTATCGGCGCGCCCTGGTGCCACGTCGCCTTCTCCCCGTCGCCGGCACAGCTTCTGTCCCACTGGAGGTAGCGGCCATGGCCGACTGGCGCGGACGCGCGGTACGAGCGGGCAAGCGGCCCTTCACCCGGCCGGCCGCCGCACCCGTCGGCGACGAGGAAGAGGCGCCCGAGCACACCATGGACCCGCGCGCCGACGACGACGAGGAGCAGGACGAGGCGTCGGTGGCCCTGGCGCACAGCGTCGTCGACGCCGCCCTCTACCGCCACGGACACCGCATCCCCTCGCCGTCCTCGCTCGCGGAGATCTACGCGAAGCTGCCCGGCGAGCCCGGCACGATGGCCTGGATCGGCCTCTTCCGGCCCGCGGCGAGCCAGCTGCTGGCCGCCGCCGAGCAGTTCGACCTGCACGAGCTGGCCGTCGAGGACGCCATCGTCGCCCACCAGCGGCCCAAGCTGGAGCGCTATGGCACCACCCTGTTCGTCGTCCTGCGCGCCGCGCGCTACCTCGACGAGGCGGAGGAGGTCGACTTCGGCGAGATACACCTCTTCATCGGCCCCGACTTCGTGCTGACCGTCCGCCATTCCCAGGCTCCCGACCTCGGCGCGGTGCGCGCCCGCCTGGAGAAGGACCCCCAGCTGCTCGCCCTCGGCCCCGAGGCGGTGCTCTACGCCGTGCTGGACGCGGTGGTGGACGGCTACGCGCCCGTCATCGGCGGTCTCCAGAACGACATCGACGAGATCGAGACCGAGGTCTTCGGCGGCGACCCCAAGGTGTCCCGGCGCATCTACGAACTCTCCCGCGAGGTGATCGAGTTCCAGCGCGCCGCACGTCCGCTGCTCGGCATCATGCGGGATCTGGAGGCCGGTTTCGAGAAGTACGGCACCGACGAGGAGCTCCAGCGCTATCTGCGGGACGTCGCCGACCACGCCACAACGGCCGCCGAGCGGGTGGACGGCTTCCGGCAGATGCTGGTGAACATCCTCGCCGTCAACGCCACCCTGGTCTCCCAGGGACAGAACGAGGAGATGAAGCTGCTGGCCGAGGCGAGCCATGCGCAGAACAACGAGGTCAAGAAGATCTCCGCCTGGGCCGCCATCCTCTTCGCCCCGACCCTGATCGGCACGGTCTACGGCATGAACTTCGACCACATGCCGGAGCTGCACTGGGTCCTCGGCTACCCCTTCGCCATCGCCCTGATGGCCCTGGTCTGTCTCAGCCTGTACATCGTCTTCAAACGGCGCGACTGGCTGTGACCGCCCGCCGCGGCCGCCCGTCTGTACTCCGGCGGGGGCCGCTCGGCACATGCGGAAGGGGCCGCGGTCCGAAGACCGCGGCCCCTTCCCGGGCTGTGGCGCCGCTCAGGCCGCAGCCGGCTCGCCCGCGTGGCCGTGCACGCGCGCGAGAACCTCGGTGAGCTGCTCGACGACCTCGGCGTCCTCGGACGGGTGGGTCTCGGCGAAACGGGTCACGGAGCCGGGGATGGACAGCTTGACGTCGTCCAGGACCTTGGCGCCGGCGATGCCCACGGCCTTGCGGGCCTCGTCCTGCGCCCACACGCCGCCGTACTGGCCGAAGGCGGTGCCGACCACGGCGACCGGCTTGCCGGAGAGGGCGCCGGCACCGTACGGGCGGGACAGCCAGTCGATGGCGTTCTTCAGCACGGCCGGGATGGTGCCGTTGTACTCGGGGGAGAACAGCAGGAGGGCGTCGGCGGAGCCGGCGGCCTCGCGCAGCGCCTGGGCGGCGGCCGGGACGGAGCCCTCGACGTCGATGTCCTCGTTGTAGAAGGGGATCTCGGCCAGACCCTCGAAGAGGTCGACCTGCGCGCCCTCGGGAGCGTGCTTCACGGCCGCCTCGGCGAGCTGGCGGTTGTGCGAACCGGCGCGAAGGCTGCCGACGAGCGCGAGGATGCGGACAGACATGACTACTCCTGATGGCTGAAAGCTATGCCGCTTTTATGGGGTCCGACCTGGATCCGAGGATCCGGACCGGGGTCCGTTGAAAGTTGTATCACTAGAACCGGACCGTGGTCCAGTTGGCCCGTCCGGGAATCCGGACTGCGGTCCACTTCTGTGTACCAGGTAACCGGACCGGGGTCCAGTTTCATTCCCGATGGTTTACGCTGTCTTCATGTCCGCCGACCTCCCCCTCCTTCCGTCGCCTTCACCGCAGCCGGACACGGGTGTCGAACTGATCCAGCTCGGAGCACCCGAGGACGAGCCCTGCCTGCGCGCCGACGCCGCGCGCAACCGTGCCCGCCTGCTGGACGCGGCCGCCCGGCTGATCGCCGAGCACGGTGCGGCAGGCGTCACCATGGAAGCAGTGGCGGCGGCGGCACAGGTGGGCAAGGGGACGGTTTTCCGCCGCTTCGGCGACCGCACCGGACTGCTCACGGCACTGCTCGACCACTCCGAGCGCCGGTTCCAGGCCGCCTTCATCAGCGGCCCGCCCCCGCTCGGCCCCGGCGCCCCGCCGGTGGAGCGGCTGCGCGCCTTCGGAGTCGCCGTACTGCGGCGCACGGTGGAGCAGTTGGACCTCATGCTCGCGGCCGAGCCCAGCAGCGACCGCCGCTTCGCCGCGGCGCCCGGGCGCGCGCTGCACGCCCATGTCGCGATGCTGCTGCGCCGCCAACTGCCCGAGGCGGACGGCGAACTCCTCGCCCACACCCTGATGGGCTACCTCAACCCCGTCCTGATCCACCACCTGACCAGGCAGTGCGAGATGCCCATGGAGCGACTGGAGGCGGGCTGGGCCGACCTCGTCGCGCGGGTGACCGGCACCGAGGCCCCGCACTGAGGCCGCCGCCGAGCCCCAACTGCGGTCTACGCGCGGCACGTTCGTAGAAGCCTCAAGGACCAGGTCCCGCCCGGAGCCCCGCACCCCGGCTCTGCCAAGATGCCTGTGTCATGGTGCAGATACCGAAGCAGTCCACGCCCTCGTCGCCCGCACAGCCCGCCGTGCCCACGAGTGCCGACGTGGCCCGTCTGGCCGGAGTCTCCCGCGCGACCGTCTCCTACGTCCTGAACAACACCAGCGCCGTCCGCATCAGCGAACCCACCCGCCGAAGAGTGCACGAGGCCGCGAAGGAACTCGGCTACGTCCCGCACGCCGCCGCCCGCAGCCTGCGCGCCGGCCACAGCCGCACCGTCCTGATGCCCGCCCCGACCATCCCCGTCGGCCCGCTCCACAGCCAGTTCCTCAACGACCTCCAGTGGGCCCTCGGCCGCCTGGACTACACCGTCGTGCAGTACGGCACCGCCGGCCTCGCCGGTGACGACGCCGCCCGCGCCTGGGCGGAGCTGCGCCCCGTCGCCGTCCTCGTACCCGGGCCCGGAGGCCTCGGCCCTAAGGGCGTGGCCGTGCTCAAGCGCTCCGGCGCGCGAGCCGTCGTCACCATCGGCCCGGCCTCGGTCGACGGCGCGCACGCGTTACTCATGGACCACGAGGGCGTCGGCCGCGCGGCCACCGCCCACCTCCTCGAACGCGGCCGCCGCCGCATCGGCGTCGTCGTCCCCGCCGAACCCGGCCTCGACGAATTCTCCGTGCCCCGCCTCGCCGGCGTCCGCCGCGCCCTGCGCGGCACCACCGCCACCCTGCGCGAACTGCCCCTCGCCTACGAGGAGGACGCCGCCGCCCGGCTCGCCGCCCGCTGGCGCCACCTCGGCCTCGACGCCGTCTTCGCCTACAACGACGAATACGCGATGCTGCTGATGCGCGCCCTCCAGGACGAAGGCATCGCCATCCCGCACGACACCGCCGTCATCGGCGCCGACGACCTCATGCTCGGACGGCTGCTGCGCCCACGGCTGAGCACCGTCCACATAGAACTGCCCTCAGGCCGCCACCTGGCCGAACTCGTCGACCGCGCCGTACGCAACCCGGGCGCCGCTCCCGAGACCCACCGCGTGCTCGGCGCCACGGTCGTGCACCGCGACTCCAGCTGAGCCGGGCCCCGGCGCCGGGGGCCGGCGCCCGCAAGCGGTACCCCCGACCCCCCCCCCCTGGCCCCCGCCGCCTTCTGCGTTGCCCCCGCCTTGCGTCCCTCTTCCCCGTCCCACTTTTGTGC
>NZ_JBVJGZ010000005.1:156896-217332 GCF_055587025.1 Streptomyces sp. NPDC048600
ACGACCCCTCCCCCCCCCCTCCCCTCCCCCCCCCCCTCCCCCCCCCCCCCCCCCCCCCCCCCCCCCCCCCCCCCCTCCCCCCCGCGCCCGCAAGCGGTACCCCGGATCACTCGCCCTGGGCCCCGGCCGCCTGCTGCGCGGCCACCGCCTTGCGCACCTCGTCCATGTCCAGCTTGCGCGCCTGCCCGATCACATCCGTCAGCGCGGTCTCCGGCAGCGCGCCCGGCTGCGCGAAGACGGCCACCTGGTCACGCACGATCATCAGCGTCGGGATCGACTGGATGCCGAACGCCGCCGCCAGCTCCGGCTGCGCCTCGGTGTCGACCTTGCCGAACACCAGGTCGGGATTGTCCTTCGCCGCCTTCTCGTACACCGGCGCGAACATCCGGCACGGGCCGCACCACGACGCCCAGAAGTCGATGAGAACGAAGTCGTTCTCCTTCACCATCTGGTCGAAGTTCTCCTTGGTGAGCTCCACAGTGCTGCTCATGGCGTTGATCCCTCTTCCTGCTGTCGGGGTGAGCCGTCCGCACCAACGCCAGGGGAGGCGGGGGTATTCCGTGCGCGCACAGTCACGTACCGCGCGCGTACCCGTGTGGCCGCGCCGCACACCACCCGCAAGACTGACCCCATGACGGAATCGGATTCCCATGCTTACGACGTCGTGGTGCTCGGAGCCGGGCCCGTGGGGGAGAACGTCGCCGACCGCACCCGCGCGGCCGGCCTGTCCACCGCGGTCGTGGAGAGCGAACTCGTCGGCGGTGAGTGCTCCTACTGGGCCTGTATGCCGAGCAAGGCCCTGTTGCGCCCGGTCATCGCCCAGGCCGACGCCCGCCGCCTCCCCGGCCTGAGCGACTCGGTGCGGGGCCCGCTCGACACACCCTTGGTGCTCGCCCGCCGCGACTACTTCACCTCCGACTGGAAGGACGACGGCCAGGTCCGCTGGATGGAGGGGATCGGCGCCGACCTCCACCGGGGCCACGGCCGCCTGGCCGGCCCCCGCGCGGTGGAGGTCACCGCCCCGGACGGCACCCGCCGCACCCTCACCGCCCGGCACGCGGTCGCCGTGTGCACCGGCACCCGCGCCCTGCTCCCCGACCTGCCCGGCCTCGCCGACGTACGCCCCTGGACCAGCCGCGAGGCGACCAGCGCCAAGGCGGCTCCGGGCCGGCTGGTCGTCGTGGGCGGCGGCGTCGTGGCGACCGAGATGGCGACCGCCTGGCAGGCCCTGGGCTCCCGGGTCACCCTCCTCGTCCGCGGCAAGGGCCTGCTCAACCGGATGGAGCCCTTCGCCGGCGAGCTGGTCGCCGAGGGCCTGAAGGAAGCCGGCGTCGAGGTCCGCACGGGCACCTCCGTGACGTCGGTGACCCGCCGGGACGGCACGGTGACCGTCACCACCGACACCGGTGAGCAACTGGAGGCCGACGAGATCCTCTTCGCCACCGGCCGGGTCCCGCACACCGAGGACATCGGCCTGGACACGGTCGGCCTGGAACCCGGCTCCTGGCTGTCCGTCGACGACAGCCTGCGGGTCACCGGCACGGACTGGCTGTACGCCGTCGGCGACGTCAACCACCGCGCCCTGCTCACCCACCAGGGCAAGTACCAGGCCCGTATCGCGGGCGCCGTCATCGCGGCCCGCGCGCAGGGCGTGCCCATCCTGGAGTCGGACCCCTGGGGCGCCCACGCCGCCACCGCCGACCACTTCGCCGTGCCGCAGGTCGTCTTCGCCGACCCCGAGGCCGCGGCCGTGGGCCTGTCCCTGGCCGAGGCGGAACGGGCCGGCCACCGCGTGCGGGCCGTCGACGTCGAGTTCTCCTCCGTCGCGGGCGCGGGTCTGTACGGCGAGGGCTACCGCGGCCGCGCCCGCATGATCGTCGACCTCGACGACCGCATCCTGCGCGGCGTGACCTTCGTCGGCCCCGGCGTCGGCGAACTCATCCACTCCGCCACCGTCGCCGTGGCCGGCCAGGTCCCCATCGAACGCCTCTGGCACGCCGTCCCCTCCTACCCCACCCTCAGCGAGATCTGGCTACGCCTCCTGGAAACCAACCGAGACACCTGACCCACACCCCCGCCCCGTTCCCCGCCCCCTTGAAGGGGCGCGGGGAACTGCGCGACCAGCCACGCTCAACCGGCACCCGAAACCCCCGGCCCCCGGGCCTCATCCACGGCCGCAGAGGGCAACCCCCTTGAAGGGGCGCGGGGAACTGCGCGAGCAACCACACTCAACCGGCACCCGAAACCCCCCGGCCCCCGGGCCTCATCCACGGCCGCAGAGGGCAACCCCCTTGAAGGGGCGCGGGGAACTGCGCGAGCAACCACACTCAACCCGCACCCACAAACCCCGGCACCCCCCACACCCCCCGCCAACCCCGCAGACGCGTCACGGCAACTCGAACCCCAGCTCCCGAGCCGCAACAACCGGCGTAGCCGCACCCCACCGCTCCGCCATCGCCCGCGAGGACGCCAGCGACCGCAGCTCCGCGCGGTCGAGATACAGCGTCCCGTCGAGATGATCCGTCTCGTGCTGGACGATCCGCGCGGGCCACCCGGTGAACACCTCGTCCAACGCCCGCCCGTCCTCGTCCGCACCGGTCAGCCGGACCATCACCGGCCGCGCCACCACCGCCTGCCAGCCCGGCACACTCAGACAGCCCTCGTAGAACGCCGCACGCGCGGAACCGACCGCCTCGTACGAGGGGTTCACCAGCACCCGGAACGGCTGCGGCACCCGCCCCCGGGCCAGCCGCACCTCCTCCGGCACGGTCGCCGCGTCCTCCATCACGGCGATCCGCAGCGGCACACCCACCTGAGGCGCCGCGAGACCCACACCCGGCGCCGCCCGCATGGCCACCCGCATCGCCGCGACGAGCCGCCCCAGCAACGCGGGGCCCAACTGCCCGTCGTACGGCTCGATGCCCTGCCGAAGCACCGGTTCGCCCGCCGGGACGATGGCCAACGGACCTTCCTGGGACAGGAGTTGCTCGACCTGTTCGGCAAGAGGTGCGCGTGCGGCGGGAGTTGTCATCCGGCCAGCATGTCACGCCCGGTCAGACGCCTGACACCCGAACCTGACACCTGTCACCTCCCGCACCGGCCCTGTGGCGCAGGTCACCTCACCCGTCGGGAACTCGCCCTTCCGCTCTCCCGACCCCTGCACCGGAACGGCCGACAGAACCGTTCACCCAGCCACGGAGAGACCCACCGATGACCACCGCTCCCTCGCCCGTCACGGACGAGGCCCCACCGCGCGCCAACCCGCCCGCCCAGCCGGGTGGTTGGGCGACCCTGCGCCCCCTGATGCTGCGCCTGCACTTCTACGCCGGCCTGCTCGTCGCCCCCTTCCTGCTCGTCTCCGCCCTGACCGGCTTCCTCTACGCCGCCTCGTTCGAGGCCGAGAAGATCCTTTACGCCGACCGGACGACCGTCTCCGTGGGCGACACCAGGCTGCCCCTCTCCCGGCAGGTCGCCGCCGCCCTCGAGGCGCACCCCGAGGGCGCCGTCGCCGCCGTACGGCCCTCGCCGGAGGACGACGCCAGTACACGGGTGCTGCTGTCCGGGGTCCCGGGCGTGGACGAGGAGCACAAGCTCGCCGTGTTCGTCGACCCGTACACCGGCGAGGTGCGGGGATCCCTGGAGCAGTACGGCTCGACCGGCGCGCTGCCGCTGCGCACCTGGATCGACGTACTCCACCGCGATCTGTTCCTCGGCGAGAACGGCCGACTGTACAGCGAACTCTCGGCGAGCTGGCTGTGGGCCGTGGCGGGCGCCGGGCTCGTGCTGTGGTTCTCGCGGGCCCGGCGCCGGCTGCGCGGCACGACCGGCCGCCGCCGCGCGCTGGGCCTGCACGGCACCCTCGGCGCCTGGGCCGCGGTCGGCTTCCTGTTCCTCTCCGCGACCGGCCTGACCTGGTCCGCCTACGCGGGCGCGAGCATCGACGAACTGCGCACGGCCGTGGGCCACTCCACGCCCTCGCTCTCCGCCGCGGCCGGCGGGGACCACGGCGGGCACGGGGGCGGGGCCGGGCAGGGCGGGGACGCGGCGGGCGGCACCGGCGCCGACGTCGGCCTCGACCGGGTCCTCGCCGCCGCGCGGGCCGAGGGCCTCGGCGACCCGGTGGAGATCGTCCCGCCGGCCGACGCGTCCTCGGCGTACGTCGTCAAGCAGATCCAGCGCACCTGGCCGGTGAAGCAGGACTCGGTCGCCGTCGACCCGGCGAACGGGCAGGTGATCGACGTCCTGCGCTTCGACGACTATCCCTTCCTGGCCAAACTCACCCGCTGGGGCATCGACTTCCACACCGGCACGCTGTTCGGGCTCGCCAACCAGATCCTGCTGATGGGCCTCGCGCTCGTCCTGGTCGCGCTGATCGTGCTCGGCTACTGGATGTGGTGGAAGCGCGGCCGCGGCTCCGCCTTCGGCAGGCCCCTGCCGCGCGGGGCGTGGGCCCAGGCGCCGCCGCAGATCCTGGTGCCGCTGCTGGCCGTCGTCGCCGTCCTCGGCTACTTCGTACCGCTGTTCGGCATTCCGCTGGCCCTCTTCGTCGCCGTGGACGTGACCCTGGGGGAGATCGCGTACCGGCGGGGGAAGCGGGGGCACGCGACGGACACGGCCGCGCGGGCGTGACAGCCGCGGCCGACAGGGCGAAGGGCCCGGCATCCGGGGGGATGCCGGGCCCTTCGGCGTTCCCGTCGCGACGGGGCCGCTACGGCCGGGCCGCCTTCAGGGCTGCCAGTTCCGCGTCGGCGCGCTCGGTGATCAGGGTCAGCACACGGCCCGCGACGGCGAGGTCCTCGGCCGGTATCCCGGCGTAGATCCGCGCGGAGACCGGGGCGGTCTCCGCGGTCGTCGTGGCGTACAGCTCGCGCCCGGCGTCCGTCGCCCGGACGGCGGTGCCCTCCGCGGCGGCCAGGCCGCGCCCGACCAGCCCGTCGACGACGGCGAGGACCGCCGCCTCGGGGATCTTCAGGGACGCGGTCACCTGCCCGGCGAGCGCGGCCCGTTCGACGGGCGCCTCGGCGGTGACGACCAGACGCAGCGTGATCTGCTGCTGGAAGGTGGCGCCGTGGCGGTCCAGGACGTGTTCGAGCACGGCTCGTCCGGCGTAGTGGGCGAGCCCGATGACGCGGGGGTCGACGGAGGGGGCTGCGGTGGTGGTCATGACTGCTCCTGCCTGTTCTCGTGGGTCCCGGTCGGCCGGGGTGGATCGAGCGGTGCGTCGAGCAGGGCGGCGAGGTCGCGGCCGAGCCGCCGGGTGCGTTCGGCATCCAGTCCGCCCAGCGGGGCGAGGAGTTGCTCCAGCAGGGCGTGCACGACCTCGATGGCGGCGCGGGTGGTCTCGTGTCCCCGCTCGGTGAGCGAGAGCCGGACCGCGCGCGGGTCGCGCGGGTCGCGTTCGCGCCGCACCAGCCCGGCGCTCTCCAGGGAGCGCGCCAGCTTGGACACGTACAGCGGTTCGAGTCCGGTGTGGTCGGCGAGCTGCCGCTGACTCGGCTGATCACCGCCGCGGTGCATGCCGTGCAGCGAGGCGACCAGCGAGTACTGGGCGTGGGTGAGTCCGAGCGGGGCCACCGCGCGGTCCACCGCGGTGCGCCACTTCATGGACAGTCGCCAGACCAGGAATCCGGGCGTCGCGCCCTCGGAACCGTTGCTCATGCTGAATACATTACATGGCTATTATATCCATGGCTACTATTTCTGTTCGAAGTCCCTCCGTCGCCCGGACGACGCACTGACGGAAGGGTCCCGGCGGGGCTAGGTTGTCCGGCATGAGCAATCTCGACCGCGAGGCGGTTCCCGCCGTGTGCGGTGGCCGCGGCTTCGTGGTGGCGGAACCCGTACGCGAACTTCTCAGCCCCCGCACCGTCAGGCTCGGCGAGTCGGCCGAGGTCCGCCGGCTGCTGCCGAACCTGGGCCGCCGGATGGTCGGGGCCTGGTGCTTCATCGACCACTACGGCCCCGACGACATCGCCGACGAGCCCGGTATGCAGGTGCCCCCGCACCCCCATATGGGCCTCCAGACCGTGAGCTGGCTGCACGAGGGCGAGGTGCTGCACCGCGACTCCACCGGCAGTCTCCAGACCGTCCGCCCGCGCGAACTGGGCCTGATGACCTCCGGCCGGGCGATCAGCCACTCGGAGGAGAGCCCCCGCCCGCACGCCCGCCTCCTGCACGGCGCCCAGCTGTGGGTCGCCCTGCCCGACAGCCACCGGCACACCGACCCGCACTTCGAGCACCACGCCGAACTGCCCGTGGTGACCGCACCGGGCCTGCGCGCCACGCTCCTCCTCGGCTCCCTGGACGGGGCCGTCTCACCCGGCACGGCCTACACCCCGATCGTCGGCGCCGACCTCGCCCTCACCGGCGGCGCCGACGTCCGGCTGCCCCTCGACCCGGACTTCGAGTACGCCGTGCTGTCGATGTCCGGCGAGGCCCATGTCGACGGCGTCCCGGTCCTGCCCGGCTCCATGCTCTACCTCGGCTGCGGCCGCACCGAACTCCCCCTGCGCGCCGCCTCCGACGCCGGTCTGATGCTCCTCGGCGGTGAGCCGTTCGAGGAGGAGCTGATCATGTTCTGGAACTGGATCGGACGGTCCCAGGAGGAGATCGTCCAGGCGCGCGAGGACTGGATGGAAGGGACGAGGTTCGGCGAGGTGAAGGGGTACGACGGCGACCCCGTTCCGGCCCCCGCGCTGCCGGTGACGCCACTGAAGCCGCGGGGGAGGACGCGCTGAGCCGCTGACGACACGGCGGCCGAGGAGTGTCGAGCGGACCCCGTCCCGTCAGGCGGCCGGCTCAGCGGCCTCCCCCGAAGGCCGCGTCGAAGGAGGCCGACGGGGGAGAGAAGTCGTACTCCTTCAGGCGGGCCAGAGCCTCGGGCGCGCCGTGCAGACGGTCCATGCCGGCGTCCTCCCACTCGACGGAGACCGGGCCGCCGTAGCCGATGGAGCGGAGCATGCGGAAGACGTCCTCCCAGCGGACGTCGCCGTGGCCGGCCGAGACGAAGTCCCAGCCGCGCCGGGGGTCTCCCCAGGGCAGGTGGGAGCCGAGGCGGCCACCGCGCCCGTCGAGGCGGGTGCGGGCCTCCTTGCAGTCGACGTGGTAGACGCGGTCGCGGAAGTCGTAGAGGAAGCCCGCCGGGTCGATGTCCTGCCAGACGAAATGCGAGGGGTCGAAGTTGAGGCCGAAGGCGGGGCGGTGGTCGACGGCGCGCAGCGCGCGGTCGGTGGTCCAGTAGTCGTAGGCGATCTCGCCGGGGTGGACCTCGTGGGCGAAGCGGACGCCTTCGGCGTCGAAGACGTCGAGGACGGGGTTCCAGCGGTCGGCGAAGTCCTGGTAGCCGCGCTCGACCATGGCCTCGGTGACGGGCGGGAACATGGCGACCAGATGCCAGATCGCCGAACCGGTGAACCCGATCACGGTGTTCACGCCGAACGCGGCGGCCGCACGGGCGGTGTCCTCCATCCTGGTGGCGGCCCGCCGCCGTACGCCCTCGGGGTCGCCGTCGCCCCAGACCTCGGGCGGGAGGATCGCCCGGTGCCGCTCGTCGATGATCGCGTCACAGACGGCCTGGCCGACCAGATGGTTGGAAACGGCCCAGCACTCCAGGCCGTACTTCTCCAGGAGCTGGCGCCGGGAGTCCGGATAGCCGGGGTCGGCGAGCGCCTTGTCGACCTCGAAGTGGTCGCCCCAGCAGGCGAGTTCCAGACCGTCGAACCCGGCGTCCCGGGCGATCCGGCAGACCTCCTCCAGCGGCAGATCCGCCCACTGGCCGGTGAACAGGGTGAAGCGATGGGTCATGACGTACGTCCTTCGCCGAGGCCGGAGGGGGAGACGAGGGTGTAGACGCTGTCCTTGGACGCGCTCTCCTGGACGGCGGCGAGCACGCGCTGCACCTGGAGACCGTCGGCGAAGGACGGGGCGGGCGTGGCGGCGTCGGCGACGGCGTGGACGAGGTCGCGGGCCTGGTGGACGAAGGTGTGCTCGTAGCCGAGTCCATGGCCGGGCGGCCACCAGCCGGAGAGGTAGGGGTGTTCGGGCTCGGTCACCAGGATCCGGCGGAAACCGGCCTCGGTGGCGGGCCCGGTGCCGTCGAAGAAGTGCAGTTCGTTCAGTTGCTCGAAGTCGAAGCAGAGGGAGCCGTGTTCGCCGTTGACCTCGAACCGCAGCGCGTTCTTGCGGCCGCCGGCGAATCGGGTGGCCTCGAAGGAGGCGAGGGCGCCGGACGGAAAGCGGCCGGTGAACACGGCCGCGTCGTCGACGGTGACCCGGCCGCGGTCGCGGCCTGCCGGGGCGCCCGTCGTGGTGTCGGCCGGCAGGGGGCGCTCGGCCACGAAGGTCTCGGTGACCGCGGTGACACCGGCCAGCGGCTCCCCGGCCAGGAACTGGGCGAGGTCGACGAGATGCGAGCCCAGGTCCCCCAGCGCGCCCGAGCCGGCCGCCTCCCGCCGCAGCCGCCAGGTGAGCGGGAACTCGGGGTCGACGAGCCAGTCCTGGAGATAGGCCAGGCGGATGTGCCGGAGCGCCCCGAGCCGGCCGGCCGCGATGACGGACCGGGCCAGCGAGACGGCGGGCGTACGGCGGTAGTTGAAGCCGACCATGGCGATCCGGCCCGGGTTGCGCGCCGCCGCGGCGACCATGGCCTCCGCCTCCTCGACCGTGTTGGCCAGCGGCTTCTCGCACAGGACGTGCTTGCCGGCGTCGAGCGCGGCGACGGCGATCTCCGCGTGGCTCTCGCCGGGGGTGCAGATGTCGACGAGGCCGATGTCCTCGCGTGCGATCAGCTTCCGCCAGTCGGTCTCGCAGGACGCCCAGCCCAGCCGGTCCGCGGCAGCCCGTACCGCCCGCCCGTCGCGCCCGCACACCGCCGTCAGCCGCGGCGCGAGCGGCAGGTCGAAGACCCGGCCCGCCGTGCGCCAGCCCTGTGAGTGCGCGGCGCCCATGAAGGCGTAGCCGACCATGCCGATGCCGAGATCCGGCTTGCGGACGGCGGTGGATCCACTGCCCTGGGCTTCCTCGTGCGCTGTTTCCATGTACGCGTGTCCTCCTTGACGTGGCCGGGGCAGGCGCGGAACCGCGGGCCGGCCCCGGCCCTCGGCGTTGGTGGGGCCGGCTTGCGGGAGCGGCTCAGTTGAACCCGGTCGCCATGTAGCGGTCGACGTTGGACTTGTCGACGGCCGCCGAGTAGAGGGTGACGGAGGTCGGGATCTCGGACTCCGCCATGCCGCCGATCCCCTTGCCCTGGCCGAGCGCCCGCGCCAGGTCGACCGCCGAGGCGGCCATGGTCGGCGGGTACAGGACGGTCGCCTTCAGGACGCTGTTGTCGGCCTTGATCGCCTGGAACGCGGAGAGCGCGCCCGCGCCGCCGACCATGAAGAAGTCGTCCCGCCCGGCCTGTTCGATGGCCCGCAGCGCGCCCACGCCCTGGTCGTCGTCGTGGTTCCACAGCGCGTCGAACTGCTTGTTGGCCTGGAGCAGGGCGGCCATCTTCGCCTGACCGGTCTCGACGGTGAACTCGGCCGCCTGCCGGGCCACCTTCTTGATGTTCGGGTAGTTCTTCAGCGCGTCGTCGAAGCCCTGGGTGCGCTGCCTGGTCAGCTCCAGGGTGTCCATGCCCGCGAGTTCGACGACCCGCGCGTTCGGCTTGTCCTTGAGCTTCTCGCCGATGTAGTGCCCGGCGTTGAGACCCATGCCGTAGTTGTCGCCGCCGATCCAGCAGCGGTACGCCTGCGGGGAGTTGAAGATCCGGTCCAGGTTGACGACGGGGATGCCGGAGCGCACGGCCTGGAGCCCGACCTGGGTGAGTGCCTTGCCGTCGGCCGGCAGGATCACCAGCACGTCGACCTTCTTGTTGATGAGGGTCTCGATCTGGCCGATCTGCACGGCCGTGTCGTTGGAGCCCTCGGTGATCTCCAGCGTGACGTCCTGGTACTTCTTCGCGCGCTCACGGGCGTTGACGTTGATGGCGTTGAGCCAGCCGTGGTCGGCCTGCGGGCCCGCGAAGCCTATGGTGACGTGCTTGCCGGGCCTGTCGTCGGCGACGGGCGCCTGTTCGGCCGAAGTGCCCTTCGAGTCGGTGTCGTTGGAGGTGCACGCGGTGAGCAGCGCGCCGGCCGACACGGCCGCCGAACCGAAGAGCAGCCTTCTGCGGATGGGGTCCACTTGCAGTGCCATGGTGGGTCTCCTTGACTGGCGCGTCACTCGTGGGCGGAGCGGCGTTGGACGAGTACGGCGGCGACGATGATCGCGCCCTTGGCGATCTGCTGGGTCGCGCTCTGGAGGTTGTTGAGCGCGAAGATGTTGGTGATGGTGGTGAAGATCAGGACGCCGAGGACGGAGCCGGTGATGGTGCCCCGGCCCCCGCTGAGCAGGGTTCCGCCGATGATCGCGGCGGCGATGGCGTCGAGTTCGTAGAGGTTGCCGTTGGTGTTCTGGCCGGAGCCGGCCAGCACGATCAGCAGGAACGCGGCGATGCCGCAGCACAGCCCGGACAGCAGATACAGGTACAGCCGCTGGCGGCGGACGTCGATCCCGGCGAGCCGGGCGGCCTCCGGGTTGCCGCCGATGGCGACGGTGCGCCGACCGAACGTCGTGCGGTTCAGCAGCAGCCAGCCGAGGACGACGACCACCGCGAACACGATGACCAGAGGCGGCACACCGAGGACGAACGCGTCCTTCTCGCCGAGGTCGAGGATGCCGGGGATCGTGACGATCTGGGTGCGCCCGTCGGTGATCTGGAGCGCGAGACCGCGGGCCGAGGCGAACATGGCGAGGGTGGCGATGAACGGGACCAGCCGGCCGTAGGCGATCAGCACCCCGTTCACCAGGCCGCAGCCCACACCCACCAGGAGCGCGGTGAACAGGACGCCGCCGAAGCCGAATTCCTGGGTCGCCGCCGTCGTGGCCCACACCGAGGCCAGCGCCACGATCGCGCCGACCGACAGATCGATGCCGCCGCTGATGATGACCAGCGTCATGCCGACCGTGACCACACCGATCACCGACGCCTGGGTGAGCACCAGTTGGAGATTGCTCAGGGCGAGGAACTCGTCCGGCTTGGTGGCACCGCCGACGAGCACCAGGATCGCCAGCACACCGAGCAGCGACAGGGTACGGACGTCCCACCGCAGGCCGAGCGCGGGGGTGCGCGGCGGGGGCGCGGCGGGCGCGGGCTTCTCGGCCGCGGGTACGGCCGCGGACTGCGTCATGATGCGTGGTTCCCTTCCAGTACGAGATCGAGTACGCGGTGTTCGTCCAGGTCGCCCGCGGGGGCGTGGTGGACGACATGGCCCTCGCGGAGCACCAGGACGCGGTCGGCGAGGCCGAGCACCTCGGGGATCTCGCTGGAGACCACGAGAACGGCGAGCCCGTCGTCGGCCAGTCGCCTGATCAGCGCGTAGAGCTCGACGCGCGCCCCGATGTCCACACCTCGGGTGGGCTCGTCCAGGAGCAGGACACGGCACCCCCGCAGCAGCCAGCGGGCCAGGACGGCCTTCTGCTGGTTGCCCCCGGAGAGGTTCCTGACCAGCATCTCCGGACTGTCCGGCCGCAGGGCCAGGTCCCGGGTGGCCCGCCGGGCCGAGACGCGCTCCGCGGACCGGTCGATCCAGCCGAGGCGGGAGAAGCGGCCGAGCGTGGAGAGGGAGACATTGCGGGTGACCGGCTCCAGCATCAGCAGGGCCTGGGCCTTGCGCTCCTCGGGCGCCAGGCCGATACCCGCGCGCACCGCGGCCCGGACGTTCCCGGGCCGTACCTCCCGGCCGTCCACGAGCACCCGGCCCGAGGTGGGCCGCCGGGCCCCGTAGACCGTCTCCAGGATCTCGGACCGGCCGGACCCCACCAGTCCGGCCAGGCCGACGATCTCCCCGGCGCCGACCTCCAGGTCCAGCGGCTCGAACTCCCCCGTACGGCCCAGCCCTTCCACCTTCAGCACGGGCGGTGCTCCGGAGTCGACCGGGCCGGCCGTACGGGAGGAGGGGAAGACACGCTCCACGGAGCGGCCCGTCATCAGCGTGACGATGTCACGGGTGGGTGTGGACCGGGCCGGCAGCGCGTCGGCGACGGACCGGCCGTCCTTGAGGACGGTCACGCGGTCGCCGATGGTACGGATCTCCTCCAGCCGGTGGGAGATGTAGACGACCGCGACGCCGTCGCCCGTCAGGGTGCGCACGACACGGAAGAGGTTGCTCACCTCGTCCGGGTCCAGGGCGGCCGACGGCTCGTCCATCACGATCAGCCGGGCGTCGCGGGACAGGGCACGCGCCATGGAGACGATCTGCCGTTGCGCGGAGGAGAGTTCGGCGACGGGGACGGCCGGGTCGATCTCGTCGTGGCCGAGCCGGTGCAGCAGTGAGGCCGCGCGCCGGCGGGCCACCCCCGTGCGGACGAGGAATCCGGCGCGGGTCGGCTCGTGACCGAGGCTGACGTTCTCGGCCACGGAGAGGTGCTCGACGAGGTCGAGCTCCTGGTAGATGGTCGCGACGCCGAGACGTATGGCGTCGATGGGGGACTTCAGCCGGGCGTGTCGCCCCTGCCAGACGATCTCTCCGCTGTCGGGCTGATGGGCGCCTGCCAGGACCTTGATGAGCGTGGACTTGCCCGCGCCGTTCTGGCCGAGGAGACAGTGCACCTCGCCCTCGACGACCGTCAGATCGACGCCGGACAGGGCGCGGACGCCGGGGAAGGACTTGGTGATCCCGGCCATCCTGAGCAGTGGGGCGGGGGAGTCGGCTGTCGGGGTGTCAGGGGACGGTGACGGCATGGGTGGTCCCTCGGTTCCGTGGTGATACGGGGTCAAGGTGCGCACGAGGTGGGGTTGTTGAGGCAACGGGTGTGCGGATACGCGGCGGAGCCGGTGTCGTGAGGGGCGCTGCCGGGCCGTGCCGTCATACGCCTCGCCTCCACCCTCTCGCCGACTGGATCCGGCCTTCGGTGCTTGCTGCGGTGGAAGCTAGCAGTGCCTTGCGGGTGAGGGAAGGACTTAGGTAAGAAGTATTCGCGACTTCTGATTCTTCTGAGACAAAGTCCTGTCGGGTGATCGATGTGACAGGGTGTCGGGTGGTGGGGCGGGGTGGCCGGATCGGCGGTGGGGTGTGGCGCGGCGCGGCAGGTGGCTCGCGGGCGTTCAAGTGCGCCTATGTGGCCATGAGTTGAGGCGCGCTGCCCCGAACCGGCTGGCAGCGCGCTGCAGGTGTAGGCCGCAGTGGCGCCGGGTGAGCTACTCGCCCGCGACCGCGCGGTCGACCGCCGTGGGGCTGAGGACGTGCTCGATGACCATGACGGACGCGCCGATCACACCGGCCCGGTCGCCGAGTTGGCGGACCCGGACGGTCAGGTGCTGTGTGGCGAGGGGCAGGGAACGGCTGTAGATGAGCTCGCGGACACCGGCCAGCAGGTGCTCACCGGCGTCGGAGAGGTCGCCGCCGATGACGATGGTGCCGGGGTTGAAGAAGTTCACCAGCGATGCCAGCACGTCTCCGATGTCCCGGCCGGCCTGGCGGATCATCTGGATGGCGGCGGGGTTGCCCGCCCGGACCAGAGCGACCACGTCCCGGCCGTCGGCCGTGTCCTCGCCCGCCGCGCGCAGTTGCTCCGCGAGGGCCGCGCCGCCCGCCACGGCCTCCAGGCAGCCGGTGTTGCCGCAGCGGCAGGCCCGGTCGGGCGCCGCGGTGACCTGGATGTGGCCGATGTCGCCTGCGGCTCCCTGGGCGCCGCGGTGAAGGCGGTGCTCGGTGATGATGCCGCAGCCGATCCCGGTGCCGACCTTCACGAAGAGCTGGTGGGCGACCTCGGGACCGACCGCCCAGTGTTCGCCGAGGGCCATGATGTTGACGTCGTTGTCCACGAGCACCGGGGCCCCGAGCCGCGGTTCGAGCCATCCCGGTACGTCGAAGCCGTCCCAGCCGGGCATGATCGGCGGGTTGACCGGACGGCCCGTCGAGTGCTCGACCGGTCCGGGCAGGCCGATGCCGATGCCGCACACGTCGGCGAGCGTGTGCCCGGCCTCCGCCAGCAGGCTCTCGAACTCCGTGACCAGCCACTCCAGGACGCGTTCCGGGCCCTGGGTGATGGCCATGTCCTGGCCGCGCTCGGCCAGCACCCGGGTGGCCAGGTCGGTCACGGCGAGCCGGGCGTGCGTCGCGCCCAGATCGGCGGCGAGGACGACCCTCGCCCCGGCGTTGAAGGTGAAGGACACCGCTGGCCTGCCGCCCGAGGAGACGGCGTCGCCCGTCGGCACGATCCACTGATGGCCGAGGAGGGCGTCGAGCCGCTGGGTCACCGTGGACCGGGCGAGACCGGTGAGCTGCATCAGTTCGGTGCGGGTCCGCGCCTGTCCGTTGCGCAGGATCGCCAGAAGAGCGCCCGCGCCTGCCGCGTCGATGGTCAACTCCGCATCTCCTCGTGTCGTGACGCCGGTGTCGCCGGATAAAGCATAGCCAGGGCGGGACTTTTGTCCGACGGTAGACTTAAGTCGCTTCCAGTGTCACGTCCATGCGGGAGATCCGATGTGAAACGGCGGAAGTAGGACCCTGGATCATCGAAATCCGGCCCAGAGAGGGAACGCGGCCGCCGCGAGCACGTCCTCGGGCATCGGCCCGGCGACGCCGTCCTCCACCGGCTCCAGGGCCGGAAGTTCAAGGGCGACGGCCGTCGCCGGGGCCGGTGCGGAAGCCGGCGGACACGTGGCGCAGGGCCTCGTCCAGGAGCCGTTCCAGATCGGAGCCCTCCTCGCGCAGCCAGTGCCCGTACGCGGCGACCACGGCGCCCAGCGCGGTGTGGGCGACGACCTGGGGCATCAGCGCGTCGACCGACTGCCCCAGCCGCTGGGCGGCGAACTCGGCGACCACGGCACGCCAGGCGGCGTAGCGCAGCGTGGAGTGCGCCTGGAGCTCCGGCACGGTGAGGATCAGCGCCATGCGCTGCCGGTGCCGGGGGACCTGGCCGGGCTCCAGGCGGTTGAACGCCACGATCGCCCCGCGCAGCGCCTCCATCAGCGGGGTGGCGGACGGACAGGCGGCGAACCAGGCGCGCATACGGTCCAGTTCGCCGTCGAAGTCGCCCCACACCACGTCGTTCTTGGAGCTGTAGTACCGGAAGAACGTGCGCCGTCCGATTCCGGCCGCGGCCGCGATGTCCTCGACGGTGGTCCGCTCGAAGCCGCGTGCGGTGAACAGTTCCAGCGCGTGGCGCTCGAGTTCGGCGCGCGAGGTCACCGGCCTGCGCCCGATCCGCGGGGCGGGGCCGGTGGCGCGTGCGGGCGGAGTGGGAGTCACACCTTTCCTTTCGGCACCGAGTGCCATTAGTTTGGCACACACATCATTTCGGCACCGGATGTCACTGAGTCTTCAGGTCACTGAATCTCCGGTCGGGAACCGCAGGGAGGCCCGATGGGCGACGGCGGACGGTTCGAGACGGTGGCCGAGCCGCGCCTGCCGCCCCCGGCCCCCAGCGACCTGCCGGCACATCCGCCGACGGAACGCGACCTGGCGCGGGCCGCCTGGCCGGACGTTCCCGTCGGCGCGCTGGTCCTGGTACCCGTCGGGTCGACGGAACAGCACGGCCCGCATCTGCCGCTGCACACCGACAGCGCCGTCGCGGCCGCCGTGGCGGAGCGGGTGGCCGAGGCGCTCCCGCCCGGGCCAAACGGTGCGCCCCGTGTCGCGCCGGTCCTGGCCTACGGCGCGAGCGGCGAACACGCCGGTTTCCCGGGCACGATCTCGATCGGGCACGAGGCGCTGCTGACGGTGCTGGTGGAGACCGTGCGGTCGCTGTCCCTGTGGGCCGACCGGGTGGTCTTCGTCAACGGCCACGGCGGCAACACCCGTACCCTCGCCGTCGCCGTCACCCGGATGCGCGCCGAAGGCCATGACGTCGCCTGGACCGGCTGCGAGGTCCCGGGCGGCGACGCGCACGCCGGCCGCACCGAGACCTCGGTGATGCTGCACCTGGCCCCCGAGCAGGTACGGATGGACGCCGCCGTCGTCGGCGACACCCGGCCGCTGGCCACCGTGCTGCCCGAACTCGTCGAACGCGGGGTACTCGCGGTCTCGCCCAGCGGAGTGCTCGGCGACCCGACCGGTGCCGACGCCGAGGAGGGCGCCCGGCTGGTGGCGGCGATGGTGGCCGGGGCGGTCCGCCGGATCGTCCACGACACGGTCGACCGGCACGGCCGGCTGACCGACCCGTAGCCCCGGGCCCGCTGCCGCCCGGTCGACCCGGAGCCCCCGGCCCCGCCGGGAGGACGCCCCCGGTCACCTCGCCGACGAGTCAGTGCCCTCGTACGGCCGGTCCCGCCCCGCTCCCGGCCGCTGTCGGGCCTTCCATGGTGGGAAGGGGACCGCCGACGTACCGTGAGGAACAGAGGCGAGCGCGGTGGAGAGGAGCGAGATGGGCGGGTCCACCACCGGTGACGCGGGCTCGACGATCCCGCTCACGGCTGTCGCGACGGTTCTGCTGGACGCCCACGGCACGGTCGTGCGCTGGTCCGCCGCCGCCGCCGCGCTGCTCGGCCGGACCGCCGACGAGGTCTGCGGCAGACGGTTCCGTGTGCTCCAGGACGCCCCCGGCGAGGACGAGCTCCCGGCGACGGGCACCTGCCGGCTGCGGCACCGCACCGGCGGCCGGGTCGACGTCACCCTGCGGACGGTGCCGCAGGAGCCCTCCACCGACGTCCTCGTGCTGCTCGCCCCGCTGAGTGCGGCGGCGGACGGGGACGCGCACGTCCCGCACACCTTCCCGGCCGTCACCAGCGCCCAGCGCCGCGCCCGCCGCGAGCGTGATCTGCTGCACGCGGCGGCCACCCGGATCGGCGGCTCCCTGGACGCGGCGCGCACCTCCCAGGACCTCGTCAACGTGCTCGTCCCGGCCCTGGGCGACCTCGCCAGCGTCGACCTGGCCGACGGCGTCCTGGAAGGCATCGAACCGCCGATGATCGCCGGCGCCGGGGATCTGCATCTGCGCCGTACCGCCGCTGCCGCGGCGGGCGGGATCTGGCCCGCCCACCTCACCCAGCCGGGCCGGCTCATTCCCCCGGCGCTCTCCACGAGCGAACCGCGCGACGTCGAGAACGGCCGGGCCGTCGTGTTCTCGGCGAAGAAGGTGGCCGCCCTGTTCGACACGCCCGAACAGCACCGGCTCGCCATCCCCGAACGCGGCCACTCCGCCCTCTGGGTGCCGCTCCTCGCCCGTGGCCTGATCCTCGGCACCGTCTCCGTCTGGCGCACCGACCAGCTCGACGCCTTCGACGACAGGGACGCCGACCTGCTGACGGAGATCGCCACGCGGGCCGCGCTCAGCATCGACAACGGCCGCCGCTACACCCGTGAACACCGTTCGGTGCTCGCCCTCCAGCAGCGGCTGCTGCCCGAGCCGACCACCGACGCGCCCGCGGCCGAGACGCACGGCCTGTATCTGCCCACCCGCAGCGGGGCCGGGATCAGCGGCGACTGGTACGACGTCATCCCGCTGCCCTCGCTGCGTGTCGCCCTGGTCGTCGGGGACGTCGCGGGCCACGGCCTGTACGCCACCGCCACCATGGGCCGGCTGCGCACCGCCGTACGCACCCTCGCCGACCTCGAACTCGACCCCACCGAGCTGCTCACCCATCTGGACGACCTGGTGCAGCAGTTCGGCAAGGAGGCCGACCCGGCGGGCCCGTTCGTCGCCACCTGCCTGTACGCCGTCTACGACCCGGTCACCCGGCGCTGCTCGCTGGCCAGCGCCGGGCACCCACCGCCGGTCGTGACCCGGCCCGACGGCAGCACCGAGCCGATCGAGGTCACGCCCGGACCGCCCCTCGGCGTGGGCGGCATGCCCTTCGAGACGACGGCCGTCGACCTCGCGCCCGACAGCGTCCTCACCCTCTACACCGACGGCCTGATCGAACGTCATGACAGCGACGGCGAGGGCGGGTTGCGCTGGCTGATGGACACCCTCGCCGGTTCCTGCCGCCCCGGCCGTCCCCTGGACGACGCGGGCCAGGCGCTGCTCGCCGACCTGGACGGGGCGCCGCCCCGTGACGACATCGCCGTGCTGCTGGCCCGTACCCGCAGCGTCGCCGCGGAGCACATGGCGAGCTGGGAGTTCCCGGCCGAGCCGAGCGTGGTGTCCACCGCCCGCCGGGTCGCCGCCGAGCAGCTGGCCACCTGGGGCCTGGAGGACATGGCCTTCACCACGGAGCTGATCATCAGCGAGCTGGTCACCAACGCGGTCCGCTACGCGGGCGGCCCCGTGGGCCTGCGGCTCATCCGTGAGAACGCGCTGATCTGCGAGGTCACCGACCCGAGCAACACCCAGCCGAGGCTGCGCCGGGCCCGCTGGAGCGACGAGGGCGGCCGCGGCCTGTTCCTCATCGCCCAGCTCAGCCGTCGCTGGGGGAGCCGCTACGGCCGCCACGGCAAGACCATCTGGACCGAACAGTCCCTGGCACCGGCGGAGTTCGACCTCATGACCCTGCTGTGAGGACCGGCCGGCGGGGGAGCGGGGCCCGGTGGCCGGCCGACGTCGGGCGAGAATCGCGCGCCCGCTCTCCGACCCGCGCACGGGCGCCTCGCCGACCGTGGCCCGCCCGCGCGCCCGCCCCCTGTCATGAAGGTACTGAGACTCCCATGTCCGGAGCTCAGTACCATTGCGTGGGGCAGGTAGTCCCGGTCCGTGAGATCAAGAGAGGATGGGCGGTCATGAGCAAGCCACCCGCACGGATCCGCCTGGCCGACGCCGCCCTGGCGCTCTTCGACGAGCGCGGCTACGAGCAGACCACCGTCGACGACATCGCCGAGCGAGCCGGAGTCGGACGTACGACCTTCTTCCGGCACTACGGGTCCAAGGAAGCGGTGATCTTCCCCGACCACGACCGGCTGCTCGACCTCATCCGCGACCGGCTGGCCACCTCCAGCCACAGCACCGCGCTGGTCGCCGTCTCCGACGCGGTCCGGCTGGTGCTGCTGCACTACATCGACGAGGGCGACCTCGCCCGCCGCCGCTACGCGCTGACCAGCAAGGTCGCCGTGCTGCGCGACCGGGAGATCGCCAGTGTGGCGCGCTACCAGCGGCTGTTCAGGGAGTTCATCGCCGAGTGGATGGGCGACCCGACCGCCCGTGCCTCGCTGCGCGCCGAACTGATGGCCGCCTCCGTCGTCGCGGCGCACAACCATGTGCTGCGGCGGTGGCTGCGCGGTGAGTCCGCCGACCCGGTCACCGAGATCGACGAGGCGATGCGCGAGGTGCTCGATCTGTTCCCGGCGCCCTCGACGGGCGTGGGCGCCCTCGACGGCGGCACCACCGTGATCGCGTTCCGCTCCGGGCAGGACCTGGAGGCACTGCTGCCGTCGTTGAGACGTGTCATGGAGAGCCCGCCCGGCCGCTGACCCCGCGCCACGGCGTGGGAACAGGTGACTCACAGACTCACAGACTCGACGAGTGGTCCGGGACGTAGGTCTGGAGATCGCGCGGCGGGCGCTCGTACCCGGTGGACGGCGGCCGCTTCGGCAACTCCAGCACGGGCGGCGGGACGTCCTCGTACGGCACCGAGTTCAGCAGGTGGGCGATCATGTTGAGGCGGGCCCGCCGCTTGTCGTCGCTCTCCACCAGGTACCAGGGGGCCTCGCTGATGTCGGTGTGGACCATCATCTCGTCCTTGGCGCGGGAGTAGGCCTCCCAGCGGGTGATCGACTCCAGGTCCATCGGGGAGAGCTTCCAGCGGCGCAGCGGATCCTCCAGCCGGCGCCGGAAACGGTCCTGCTGCTCCGCGTCGCTGACGGAGAACCAGTACTTGCGCAGCAGGATGCCGTCCTCCACGAGCATCCGCTCGAAGATCGGGCACTGGCGCAGGAAGCGCTGGTGCTCCTCCTTGGTGCAGAAGCCCATCACATGCTCGACACCGGCCCGGTTGTACCAGGACCGGTCGAACAGCACGATCTCGCCCGCGGCCGGGAGATGCTCGACGTAGCGCTGGAAGTACCACTGGCTGCGCTGCCGTTCGGTCGGCTTGGGCAGGGCGGCGATCCGGGCGACGCGCGGGTTGAGATGCTCGGTGACCCGCTTGATCGTGCCGCCCTTGCCGGCCGCGTCCCGGCCCTCGAAGACCACGACCAGCCGCGCCCCCTCGGCCCGCACCCACTCCTGGAGTTTCACCAACTCGGTCTGAAGGCGCAGCAGTTCGTCGTCGTACGTCTTACGGCTCAGCTTCGCCGTCCCGTTCGCCGCTTTCTTGTCGCCCATGTGCCGCTCCACTGCCGGTCGTTCACCTGGACGCCACCGTACGTCACGCCGGACTGGGATGCCGTACGGCGCTGTCGGGCCGGGTGAGGTGCGAGGTGAACCAGTCGCGGGCCAGGGAGGACACCGCGGCGAGGGTGCCGGACTCGGTGAACAGGTGGGTCGCGCCGGGGACCACGGCGAGCCGGTGCTCGCAGTGCAGCCGGTCCGCGGCGAGCCGGTTGAGGCTGAGCACCTCGGTGTCCAGGCTCCCGACCACCAGCAGTGTCGGCGCCCGGACGCGCGCCAGGACGGCGGTGGAGGCCAGGTCGGGCCGGCCGCCGCGGGAGACGATCGCCAGGATGCCGTCGTCGTCGGCCGCGGCCTCCAGGCACGCGGCCGCTCCGGTGCTGGCGCCGAAGTACGACACGGGCAGCCCGGTCTCCTGGCGCAGCCAGTCCGCGGCGGCCCGCAGCCGGCGGGCCAGCAGCACGGTGTCGAAGACATTGCCCCGGTCGTTCTCCTCGTCCTCGGTGAGCAGGTCCAGCAGCAGGGTGCCCAGGCCCGCGCGGTTGAGCTCGGCTGCGACGTACTGGTTGCGCGGGCTGTGCCTGCTGCTGCCGCTGCCGTGCGCGAACGCCACCACGGCCGGGGCGCCGCTCGGCAGCGCGAACCGCGCGGCGAGCCGCACCCCGTCGGCGGGCACCTCCACCTCGGGGTCGGGCGGCAGGTCACCGGCGTCCGGCGCCGGACGGATGGCGCGGGCGAGCAGCGCGCCGACCTCGGCGTCGTCGGTCTGCTCGAAGTCGTGGTACCAGGCGCCGACCGAGCCGAACCCGCTCGGCGTCTCCAGGCACACCACCTCGTCGGCGACCTCGCTCAGCCGTGCCGGGATACGGTCGGGGGCCACCGGGACGGCCAGCACGATCCGGGCCGCGCCCTGCCCGCGCACCACCTGGCAGGCGGCCGTCGCGGTGGCCCCGGTGGCCAGGCCGTCGTCCACGACCACGACCGTGCGGCCGTCGAGCGGGGCGGGCGGGCGTCCGGCGCGGTAGGCCGAGACCCGCCGCACGAGTTCGGCGCGTTCGCGCTGTTCGACCTCGGCCTGTTCCTGCGGGGTCACCCCGGTCGCGGCCACGACGTCGTCGTTGAGCACGTGGACGCCGCCCTCGCCGATCGCGCCGAAGGCGAGCTCCGGCTGCCAGGGCACCCCGAGCTTGCGGACGACGAGGACGTCGAGCGGGGCGTGCAGACAGCGGGCCACCTGGTAGGCGACCGGGATGCCGCCGCGGGGCAGGCCGAGCACGACCACGTCCGTGCCGCGCAGGCCCTCCAGGGCGTCCGCGAGCTGAAGTCCGGCGTCGACCCGGTTCTCGAAGCGCATGCGGCCCCCATCCTCGTCGTGTCGTCAGCCCGTCATGTGGCCGCCCCAGCGCGGGCCGACCAGTTCCCACTCGCGGTCCCAGCGGTCCATGCGCCGTTTGTCCATCCGCCACCGGGTGAGCGCGGCGCCGGCGAGCGCCGTGCCGGCGAAGGCGACCGCCGCGGCCGTGCCGAGCAGTCCGGCCTCGACCGAGGCCTCGGCCCCGGTGGGCGGCGCGGCGGCGAGCGTGCCCTGCGCGTCCTGCCACACCACGACCTTGGAACCGGTCGGGTGCCCGGCGTCCACGAGGGCGATCCCGGTACGTGCGGTGCCGTCCGGGGCGGTCCACTTGACCTTCGCCCTGACCTGGTCGGAGACGGTGCCCGCGCGCGGGGTGTCGGACGGCGCACCGCCGGTCACGACGGCCTGGACGGCGGTGCGCTCGGCGCGCTGCCGGGCGAACGTGGCGTCCGCGGCGTGGGCCGTGACGACCCCGGCGACGATCCCGCCGACGAGGGCGACCAGCCACACGGCGAGCAGGATCCAGGCCTCGACTACATCGTCGTGCCGCCGCAGCGGGTTGTTCCGCCACCGCCACAGCCACTGAGCTGACTTCCTGCTGTCGCGCATCGGTTCGCACCTCCCTAACAGGGTCACACCGCGGGAGCGGCGGGGCCACCTCTGGGTGACGGAGCTGTCGCGGGGACCCCGCCCGGGCCGGGGCGGGGTCCCCGCCCGTCACGTGCTGATCGGTCCGGAGAGCTCGACGATGTCGTCCGCGGCCACGTCGTGCAGCCGGATGGCGAGGTCCTCCAGGGCCCGGCTGGCGGCGAGTTCGTCGCCGATCTCGGGGACGGGCCGGTCGAGCGGGCTGCGCCGGGCCGTGCCCCGGCCGGTGACGGTGTCGGTCTCGCCGTTGCCGTCCATGTCGCCCGTGGTCAGGACGGCTCGCGCCCGTGTGTCGTCGCCGTCCTCGGTGATGTAGATCTGCACATTCCACTGCTTGTCCGGCATCGCGATCACTCCCGTGCACTCCCGTGCGGAATACGCCCCTGGGTACAGACTGCGCCCCGTTCGCGGCCCCGAGCCACCCGAACGGAGGACTTGCGGACCCGGCGCCGTTGATGCCTAGACTATTCGTACAGGGATTGGACTGTCCGTCCAGACGGTGGGAGGGGCTGGTGACGTGACGGAGGCAGCGGGAAGGGGAGTGGGCGCATGGCAGCCGAAGACGACGTGGGGCGCGAGGAGAGGCTGTGGGGCGAAGAGGACTTGGACCGTGACGGGGATCCGCGGGGCGGGGAGGATCTGGGGCGCGATGAGGATCCGCGGGGCGCGGAGGATCTGGAGCGCGAGCGGGACGCGATCATCGCCGCGTTCACCCCGGCCGTGGCGGGGATCGCCGCGACCTTCGGCCCGGTCTGCGAAGCGGTGCTGCACGACTACCGGCGGCCGGAGGAGTCCGTGGTCGCCGTGGCCGGCTCGGTGACCGGCCGCGCGGTCGGCGGCGCGATGAGCGAGATCGGCCTGCGCGCCCTGGCCCGCGGCGACGAGGCGGCCGACGAGCTCAACTACCTCACACGTACCCGCGACGGACAGCTCGTGAAGTCGTCCACCGTGCTGCTGCGCGACTCCACCGGCGCGGTCTTCGGCGCCCTCTGTCTCAACCTGGACATCGGCGCGGTCTCCCAGGCCCACGCCCTGCTCGGCGCGCTCGCCGGCCTCGGCGGCACCCCGTCGGCGGGCCTGCCCGTCACCACGTTCGGCAACGACATCGACTCGGTGGTCGACGCCATGGTCGACACCCGACAGCTCCACCGGCACCAGAACTGGGCCGGGCTGGACCGCGCCGGACGCCTCGAGCTGTTCCGCGGCCTGGACGAGCAGGGTGTCTTCGCCGTCCGCCGGTCCGTCGAGCAGGTCGCCACCCGCCTCGGCATCTCGCGTGCCTCCGCCTACCACTACCTGGCCCAGGCCAGAGCCTCGGGCCCGGACGACGCCGGACCCGGCCCGACCCCGAAGGGAGCCCACCCGTGACGGCCACCACCCCCGTCGTGACGCTCGAGGACGTCCGTGCCGCCGCCGCCCGGATCGAGGGCGTCGTCCACCGCACGCCCGTGCTGCGCTCACGCACCCTCGACGCCCTGGTGGGCGGCGAGGTCTTCCTGAAGTGCGAGAACTTCCAGAGGGTGGGCGCGTTCAAGTTCCGCGGCGCCTATCACGCGGCCTCCCGGCTCACCCCGCCGCAGCTCGCCCGGGGCATCGCCGCCTACTCCTCCGGCAACCATGCCCAGGCCGTGGCGCTCGCCGCGCGCGAGCTGGGCACCACCGCGGTGATCGTCATGCCCGAGGACGCACCCCGCTCCAAGCGGGCGGCGACCGAGGGCTACGGCGCCGAGATCGTCACCTACGACCGCTACACCGGCGACCGGGTCGCCCTCGCCGAGGCGCTCGCGGCGGAGCGCGGCCTGACCCTGATCCCGCCCTACGAGCACCCGGACATCATCGCCGGACAGGGCACGGCGGCACTGGAACTGCTCTCCGAGGCAGGTGAGCTGGACACGCTGGTGGTGCCGGTCGGCGGCGGCGGGCTGATCGCCGGCAGCGCCACCGCGGCCAAGGGCCTGCACCCCGGCATCCGGGTCGTCGGCGTGGAGCCGGAGGAAGGCGACGACACCAAGCGGTCCCTGGCGGCGGGCCACCGCGTCAGCATCCCGGTGCCGCACACCATCGCCGACGGACAGGCCCTGCACACCCCCGGTGAGCTGACCTTCTCCGTCAACCGGCGGCTGGTCGACGACATCGCGCTGGTCGGCGACGACGAGATCAGGGCGGCGATGCGGTTCGCCTTCGAGCGGCTGAAGATCGTGCTGGAGCCGAGCGGCGCGACCCCGCTGGCCGCCCTGCTGGCCGGTCGCACGGCCGGACCGTCGCGCCGCACCGGTCTCATCCTCTCCGGCGGCAACATCGACGCCGACCGCTTCGCCGAGCTGTGCGCCGGGAGATCCGGCGGGAAGTGAGCCGCACCGCGACGGAGATCCCGCGGGAAGTGAGCCACTCCGCGCCGGGAGACCCCGCCGGGAGTGAGTCACCCGATTGGCGGCCCCCGCCTCGACGGGCGGACGATGAGAGGGAGTGGCCCGGCCCGTACCGGAGTCCGTTCCCGGCCCGGGAGCGGCAGGCGGGGCCGGACCCGGCCGTCCGGGACGGCCGGAAAGGAGGAGCGTCATGCTGGAAGTGAAGGCGCTCGACAAACCGGACGAGCAGCGCGAGTTCCCCCGTGGCCACCTCGAAGCGGTCCACCTCCCCGGGTGCGACTTCTCCGTGGCCACGTTCGAGCCGGGCTGGCGCTGGTCCGAGTCCGTCGGACCGATCGCGGGCACCGAGACCTGCCAGATGAACCACAACGGCTATGTCGTCCAAGGCCGGATCCACATCCTCATGGACGACGGCAGCGAGACCGAGGCCGGTCCGGGCGATGTGTTCGTGTGCTCGCCGGGGCACGACGCCTGGGTCGTCGGCGACGAGGCGTGTGTCGCCTTCGACTTCGAGGGCCAGACGGCCAAGGAGTTCGCCAAGGGACAGGGGAGCTGACGGCACAGGAGGGCCGAAGGCGCCGGGGTGCCGGAAGCCGGAGCGGCACGGCACCTGGGGGCGCAGCCTGACCCCGAGCGTGCCGCCCGCCCGGACGCACCTCGCCTTGCACGGTGGAAACCGATCGGTTTACTCTGACGGCGTCGGTAAACCGATCGGTTTCCGTCGTGTCCGTGCCCTCGCGCGCCCTCGGGCCCGCCCGCACCCCGGAGAGACCCATGACGACGATCGCAGGCGCCATCGCCCTGGTCACCGGCGGCAGCCGCGGTATCGGCCGCGCCCTGGTGGCCGCCCTGTACGAGCGCGGCGCGAAGAAGGTGTACGCCACCGCCCGCGACCCGCGCACCGTCACCCATCCCGACGCCGTGCCGCTGGCCCTGGAGGTGAGCGACCCCGCGTCCGTGGCGGCCGCGGCCGCACAGGCCCAGGACGTCACGATCCTGATCAACAACGCGGGCGCGGCGGTGAACGCCTCCTATCTGGACGGTGCCGTGGACGACGTACGCCGCGAGTTCGAGACCAACTTCTTCGGTCCGCTCCTGGTCACCCGGGCCTTCGTGCCCGTCATCGAGCGCAACGGCGGCGGCCATCTGCTCAACGTCCACTCCGTGCTGTCCTGGCTGGCGCTCGGCGGCTCCTACAGCGCGTCCAAGGCCGCTCTGTGGTCGCAGACCAACTCCCTGCGCCTGGATCTGAAGCCGCGCGGCATCGAGGTCACCGGCCTGCACGTCGGGTACGTCGACACCGACATGGCGGCCGGCGTCGACGCGCCCAAGTCCACCCCGGAGAGCGTGGCCGCCCAGGCGCTGGACGGCATAGCGGTGAACGCCCCCGAGGTGCTGGCCGACGAGCTGACCCGGCAGGTCAAGGCGGGACTCTCGGCCGACCTCACCGCGCTGTACCCGCAGCTCGCCGTCTGACCGGCCACCGGCTTCCGGCCCGGTCCCCGGTCGGGCGGGGGCGTGTCCGCGGTCTCCCGCCGCCTCAGATCGGCAGCAGCCTGCCGACGATCTCGCCCAACTGCCGGGCGTTGCGGCACTCGTGCATCTCCACCAGCTCCGCGTACTCCGGCGCGGCGGAGTCGCCCGTGCCCCACTGCGGGCGCGGCTCGGGATTGAGCCAGTACACCCGCCGGGCCTGCCGCGCGATGCGCCGTACGGCGGGCAGGTTGGGGTCGCTCAGATTCGTCCGGGCGTCGCCGAGCACGAACACGGTGGTGCGCGGGCCGACCGCGTCGCCGTAACGCTCGGCGAACTCGCCCAGCGCCACGCCGTAGTCGCTGCTGCCGTGCCAGCCGGTGAGCCTGGCCTCGGCGCCGATGCGGGCCCCGAGGCCCTCGGGATCGGCGTGGCCGTGCACCAGCATTTTGGTCACCTCGTCGACCTGGTTGACGAAGGCGAACACCCGCACCTTGCTGAACTGGTCGTGCAGCGCCTGCACCAGCAGCATCGTGAAGTCGGAGAAGCCGGACACCGAGCCCGACACATCGCACAGCAGCACCAGTTCGGGCCGGGCCGGGCGGCGTCGGCGCAGCACGGGACGCATCGGCACCCCGCCCGTGGACAGCGAACCGCGCAGCGTACGCCGCAGGTCGATGGTGCCGCGCGCGGCCCGGCGGCGGCGTGCGGCCAGCCGGGTCGCGAGCTTGCGCGCCAACGGGTGCACCGTGCGCCGCAGTTCGGCGAGCCGGTCCTTGCCCGCGTACAGGAAGTCGACCCGGTCGGCGGTCGTGGCGACGGCCCGCCGGGCGATCTCCTCGCGGCCGCGGCGCTCGGCGACCCGGCGCCGCGCCTCGTCGGACACCTGCCGCCGGAAGGACTCGATGCGCCGCCGGATCTCGTCCTCCAGCAGCCGGCCGGTGAACCCGCTCTGCCCGCCGCGGGCCCGGACGTCGTCGCGGACGCGGGCCAGCAGGGTCTGCGGGCGGATGCGTTCCAGTGCCTGGTAGGAGGACCAGCCGTCCGAGCCGGAGGTGCCGCCGTAGCCGCCGAACCCGTCGACCGCCTCCACCGCGAGCCGGGCCAGCGCCGCCCGGTCGTCGTCGGCCAGCGCCGCCGCCAGCCGCTCGCGGAGCTCTTCGCGGCCCGCCGAGCGCTCCTGGGGACCGCCGACCGCGCGCGGGAAGTACAGATCGAAGACGGGGTCGAACACCTGCCGCTGGGCGTGGGTGTGCAGCAGGGTCGCGGCCAGGCCCTCGCGCAGCAGCTCGCGGTCGGCGAAGCCGAGTTCGGCCGCCGCCCGTGCCGCGTCCAGGGTCTCGCCGGTGCCGATGCGCACCCCGTGCGTCCGCAGCGCGTCCACCAGGCCGGTCAGCCGGGCGGTGACGTCCGACGCGGCTGTCACACGGCGTCCAGGTCGAGCTTGGCGGCCGCCTTCAGTACGTCGTCCTGGTGCTTGAGGACCACGCCCAGGGTGTCCCGTACGACAGTCTCGTCCAGGGTGCCGGCGCCCAGCGCGAGCAGGGTGCGCGCCCAGTCGATGGTCTCGGCGACCGACGGGACCTTCCTGAGGTCCATGGCCCGCAGCGCGCCCGCCACCCGCACCACGGACGCGGCCAGCGCCTCGTCCAGCTCGGGCACCTTCAGCCGTACGATCCGCCGCTCCAGCTCCTCCTCGGGGAAGCCGATGTGCAGGAACAGACAGCGGCGGCGCAGGGCCTCGGACAGCTCGCGGCTGGCGTTGGAGGTGAGCACGACGAACGGGCGGCGGGTCGCGGTGACCGTGCCCAGCTCGGGAACGGTCACCTGGAAGTCGCTGAGCACCTCGAGGAGCAGGCCCTCCACCTCGACGTCGGCCTTGTCGGTCTCGTCGATCAGCAGGACCTTGCGGTCGTCGCCGCGGATCGCGGTCAGCAGGGGCCGGGGGAGCAGGAACTCCTCGCTGAAGATGTCCGTGCGGGCCTCGTCCCAGGACTCGTCGCGGCCGGCGCTGATCCGCAGCAGCTGCTTGGCATGGTTCCACTCGTACAGCGCGCGGGACTCGTCCACGCCCTCGTAGCACTGGAGCCGGACCAGCCTGGCGTCCGCGACCGCCGCCACGGCCTTGGCGAGCTCGGTCTTGCCGGTGCCCGCCGGACCCTCGACCAGCAGCGGCTTGCCGAGCCGGTCGGCGAGGAACACGGACGTGGCCACGGCAGGGGAGGCGAGGTACCCCACCTCGGCGAGGCGGGCGGAGACGTCGTCGACGGAAGTGAACAACCGGGCCTCCGGCGGTCATGGGCGTACAGGGTTCTGACCCTCCTATCTAAGCGCTTGTTCACTGCTCGTGTCACCTGGTTGCCCGGCGCCCGCCGCGGGAGGGATGCGCGGGGCGGGGGCGGTGTGTGTACACCGATCGGTTTCCGTCTCGTTCCGCCGCGCGGTAGCCTCGCCGTATGACCACGGACAAGGCCGCCGCGGCCACGGACAAGGCCTCCCCCCGGGACCGGCTGCTGGACGCCGCGGGCGCGCTCTTCTACCGGGAAGGCGTCTCCGTCGGCGTCGAGGCGCTGTGCCGGGAGGCCGGAGTCTCCAAGCGGTCGATGTACCAGCTGTTCGGCGGCAAGGACGAGGTCCTCGCCGCCAGTCTGGAGCGGCGCCTGCCCGGCTACGAGCAGCGGCTGCGGCCCCCCGCGGAGGAGGCCGGCACACCGCGCGAGCGCATCCTGTACGTCTTCGGCCGACTGGCCGAGGCCGCCGCCGAGCCCGACTACCACGGCTGCCCCTACCTCGCCGCCCTGGTGGAGCTGAAGGACCCCGGCCACCCGGCCGGCCAGGTCGCCCGCTCGGCGAAGGAGCGGCTGCTCGCCGCGTTCCGCGGCGAGGCCGAGCGCGGCGGTGCCCGCGACGCCGGGCTGCTCGCCCGTCAGCTGGTCCTGGTCTTCGACGGCGCGAGCGCCCGCGCCGGAGCGGGTGTGGAGAGCCTCCAGGACGGCCTGGCCGCCGTGACGGCCGCGGCCCTGCTGGACGCGGCCGGGGTCGGCTGACTGCCGCCACCCGGATCGGGCCGCCCGCCGCCCGCGGTCCGTCCGGGAGGCCGCCTAGTCGCCCGCCCCGTCGCGGTCCAGGGCCGTGCACACGCACACCCGGTTGCCGTCCGGGTCGGCCAGGACCGTGTACGAGGGGGCGTTGGAGGCGTCCACGACCGTACCGCCCGCCACGACGGCCGCCTCGACGCGGGCGTCGGCCACCTCGGGGGCGAGCCACACGTCGAGGTGCCAGCGCTGGCGGGGCGGCTCGTGCGGGTCCGTGGACTGGAACCACATCGGGGGCACCCGGTCGGTGGGGTCGAGGACCTCGTCGCCCCGCGCGTTGCCGCTGTCTCCGGTGAGCAGCGCCGACCAGAACGGCGACAGCGCCGAGTGGTCCGCGGTGTCTAGCGCGAGCTCGATCTGGGTGACCTCGCCGGGTACGGGGGTGAGCCCGTGCTCCCGGGCCAGGTCGCTGATCGCCCCGGCCAGCTCCAGATCCGCCGCGGTGACGCCGCGCCTGCCGGTGGCGCCGTCCACCGTGGACAGCGTCACGTCGACGCCGCCGCGCCCCCAGCGGATGTCCGGCTCCAGTCCGGCGTCCCCCGCCGCCTTCGCCACGGCGGCCACGAACACGGCCCCCATCACACGGTCGACGGGCCGGAAGCGCGCGGCCAGCGGCTGGGCCAGCTTCCGCCAGTCACCGAGGCCGGTGCCGATCGCCTTGACGATGTCACGATTGCCGAGAGTCTCCATGGGGTCATGCTCGCAGCGCGCACCGCCCACGGCCCAGCGCGACGCAGGAAACCCTCACCGGAACCCCGGGGCGTTGCGCCGCGCCCACTCCTCGTACGACCCCGCCGGCCGGCCGAGCACCCGTTCCACATCGGCGCCGACCCGCCGCTCCGCCTCGTTCGGCTCGCCCAGGATCGACAGCGTCGTCTCGGCGACGGGCTCCGGCATGAACCGCGTCAGCACGGCCAGCGCCTGCGCGCGCGACTGCTCCACGAACCGCACCGGCTCCCCGAGTGCGGCGCCGATCGCCGCGGCCTGCTGCCGGGGCGTGACCAGGGCCGGGCCGGTCAACTCGTAGACCCGGCCGCCGTGTTCGCCCGCGCGGAGCGCCACCGCGGCCACCTCGGCGATGTCGTCCGGGTCGACCACGGGCAGCCCCGTGTCACCGAAGGGCGCGGCGACCGTCCGTGCCGTGCGCACCGACTCCGCCCAGGCGTAGGAGTTGGACGCGAAGCCGCCCGGCCGCAGGATCGTCCACTCCAGCCCGGACGCCCGTACGTCCTCCTCGATCGCCCGCGCCACCCCGCCGTGCGAGGCGGAGTCCGGCCGGGTCGCCACACCCTGCGAGGACAGCAGCACCACCCGCTTCACACCCCCGGCCGCGGCCGCCTCCAACAGCGCGGCCGCGGGCAGCAGATGGGCGCTCGGGCCGCCGCTCTGGAGGAACAGCGCGTCGGCGCCGTCGAACACCGGACGCAGCCCGGCGACGTCCGTCAGATCCGCCCGGCGCGCCAGGACACCGGCCGGGACATCGCCCTGCGCGACACCGCGCGAGGTGGCGGTCACCCGCTCCCCGGCCGCCGCCAGCGTCCGCACCAGCGCCCGCCCCACGTTCCCCGTCGCTCCCGTCACCACGATCATGTACAACTCCTGTGTAGTCAAAGGTGATTGAGGGCGTCCGACCGGGGGCGAACCCGCTCCCCGCGCCGCCGGGACGACGCTAACAGCGCCGATATAGTAGGTACCTAGAGGAAAGTGACTACCTCGAAGGGATGCGCATGGCCACCGACCCGATGCCGATCGCACCCGCCGGTGCCGATCCGCAGCTCGCCTGCCCGATCGGCCCGGTCGTGGACATCGTGTTCAGCCGCTGGACCACCCCGATCCTGTGGGTGCTGCACACCTACGGCGTCCAGCGCTTCGTCCAGATCGAGCGCCGGATCACCGGCATCACCCCGAAGGTGCTCACCCAGCGGCTGCGCCAACTGGAGCGGGACGGACTCGTCGTGCGCACCTACCACCCGGAGGTCCCGCCCCGCGTCGAGTACGAGATCAGCGAACTCGGCCGGAGCCTCGGCCCGTTGTTCGCGCACCTCGCCGACTGGACCACGGAGAACCTGCCGACGGTCGAGCGGGCCCGCGAGGCGTACGACCGCGCCGAATAGGGCGTTCCTCGAAAATCTCGCCCGCCCCGCGACGCCTGGCACGCGCCGAAGGGTCCTAGTACCCGACCAGCACGACTTCCAGGGTGCGCGGGCCGTGTACGCCCTCCACCCGGTCCAGTTCGATGTCGCTCGTCGCGGACGGCCCGGAGATCCAGGTCAACGGCCGTAGGGGATCGAGCCGTTCGAGAGCATGGGGCACGGACGCGACGACCTGCCCGGGGACCCGGACGACACAGATGTGGTGGTCGGGGATCAGGGAGATGCGGCGCCGGCCCTGGTCGGGCGAGCCGTCGAGGACGATCGTGCCGGTCTCGGCGACGGCCAGCGCGCAGCCGGTGACGACGCTGTCGACCCGGTCGAGCTCGTGCGCGGTGTCGGCGGCGAGATCGTCGACCCGGGCCGCCTCGACGGCCCCGAGCCAGGACGGCGGCAGGCCTGGGGGCACCAGCACGGTCCGCGCGCCCCGTTCGGCCAGCAGCCGCGCCAGCAGACCGGGCAACTCCCCTTCCGTGCACCGGTGCACGACCGCCCGGTAGTCCGCCAGATTCTCCGCGAGCAGCTCCACCGCCTCCCCGGCGTCCAGCGCGCCGTGCTCACGCAGATAGCCGCGCGGCACCGCCTGCTCGTACGGCCTCTCGTCGCGCTCCACCTCGGCCAGCGCACGCCGCACCCGGCCCAGAATCCGCTCCCTGCCGCTCACTCGGCCCCGCCCTTCCCGCCGTTCGTACGCTGCCACCAGTCGCGGAACGGTTCCGGCGGCACGGGTGGCAGTGCCCGCGAGTCGCTCCACGCGCGCGCCGGCCCCGGCAGCGTCCCGGGATGCAGCCGCCGGGTCCGCGAGGCGAGGCGCTGTCCGGCCCGCAGGGCGCCCGGCCGGCCCAGCGCCCAGCGGGCCGCGCGCATCGCCGCGCGCTCGGCGCCGTGCCCCTTCGCGGGCTTGAGCACCACCTTGTTGCCCGCACGGGTCACCGGCCCGCCCTGCACCACCCGTTCCCGCAGATGCACCAGCACCTCGGGGATGTCGATGGCGACCGGGCACACCTCGTAGCAGGCCCCGCAGAGGGAGGAGGCGAACGGCAGCGAGGCGTCGATCTCGCTGGCGGTGCCGCGCAGTTGGGGGCTGAGGATGGCGCCGATGGGGCCGGGGTAGACGGAGCCGTAGGCGTGGCCGCCGGCCCGTTCGTAGACGGGGCAGACGTTCAGGCAGGCCGAGCAGCGGATGCAGCGCAGGGCCTGGCGGCCGACCTCGTCGGCGAGGGTGTCGGTGCGGCCGTTGTCCAGTAGCACCAGGTGGAAGGCGCGCGGCCCGTCCTCGTCGGTGGTGCCGGTCCATGTCGAGGTGTAGGGGTTCATACGTTCGGCGGTGGAGGAGCGGGGGAGGGTCTGGAGGAACACCTCCAGGTCGCGCCAGGTGGGCACGACCTTCTCGATGCCGACGACCGAGATCAGCGTCTCGGGCAGGGTCAGGCACATGCGTCCGTTGCCCTCGGACTCCACGACCACGAGCGTGCCGGTCTCGGCGACCATGAAGTTGGCACCGGAGACACCCACCTTGGCCCGCAGGAACTTCTCGCGCAGATGCAGCCGCGCGGCCTCGGCGAGCTCGGCAGGGGTGTCGGTCAGGCCCTCGGGGGCCGGGCAGCCCCACGCGGCCATCCGCGAGCGGAAGATGTCCCGGATCTCGGCGCGGTTGCGGTGGATGGCGGGGACCAGGATGTGCGAGGGGCGGTCCTCGCCCAACTGCACGATCAGTTCGGCGAGATCGGTCTCGTAGGCCCGGATGCCCGCCGCCTCCAGGGCCTCGTTCAGCCCGGTCTCCTGCGTGGCCATCGACTTGACCTTGACGACCTCCGACTCCCCGGTCGCCTTCACCAGGGCAGTCACGATCCGGTTCGCCTCGTCCGCGTCGGACGCCCAGTGCACGACGCCGCCCGCTGCCGTCACCGCCTCCTCCAACTGCACCAGATAGCGGTCGAGATGGCGCAGCGTGTGGTCCTTGACGCGCTGTCCGGCCTCGCGCAGATCGGCCCAGTCGGACAGCTCCGACACCGCCCTGGCCCGCTTGGCGCGGATGGTGTGCGTGGCGTGCCGCAGATTGTCCCGCAGCGTCCGGTCGCGCACCGCCTCACGCGCGGCCTTTGGAAAGGCCGGCATCCCCACGAACGTGCCGCTCATACCGCCGGCTCCTTCTCCGTGCTCGCCAGGATCTCCGCGAGGTGCACGGGCCGCATCCCCGTGCTCAGCCTCGCCATCGTGCCGCCGATGTGCATCAGGCAGGAGTTGTCGGCCGCACACAGCACGTCCGCTCCCGTCGAGGCGGCGTTGCGCACCTTGTCCGCGCCCATCGCCGCCGACACGTCCGCGTTCTTCAGCGCGAACGTGCCCCCGAACCCGCAGCACTCCTCCGCGCCCGGCAGCTCCACCAGCTCCAGGCCCCTCACCGCCTCCAGCAGCCGCCGCGGCCGGTCGGCGAGCTCCAGCCCACGCAGTCCGTGGCAGGTGGGGTGATAGGTCACCCGGTGCGGGTAGTACGCCCCGACGTCCGTCACGCCCAGTACGTCCACCAGGAACTCCGTCAGCTCGTACGTCCTCGGCACCACCGGCGCCAGCGTCGCCGCGAGCGCGTCTCCGCGCCCCTCGGCCCGTGCCCGCTCCCCGAGCCGGGGATACAGCTCCCGCACCATCGCCCCGCACGACCCGGACGGCGTCACGATCGCCTCGTACGATCCGAAGACCTCGGCGAAGTGCCGGGCCAGCGGCTCCGTCTCGTGGCGGTAGCCGGTGTTGTAGTGCGCCTGCCCGCAGCAGGTCTGCGCCATCGGGAAGTCGACCTCCACGCCGAGCCGGGTCAGCAGCCTCACCACCGCCCGCCCGGTGCTGGGATACAGCGTGTCGTTGACGCAGGTCAGGAACAGGGCGACACGCATCTCGGCTCCTCGTGATCGGTCGTCGGACGGTGTGGTCGGTCGTCGGACGGTTGCAGGTTAGTGGGCGGCGGACCGGGCGCGGGGCGGGCTCGCGCGGCGAGAACCCGTGCGCGAGCGCCCGCGCGGCCGGCCCCTCTCGCCGCGCCGGCCCGTCCGTCCGCTGAGCGGCGGTTCAGTAGAGCCTCGTGATCCCCGGGGTCGGCAAGCGCGTTCCCATGTGCTGAACTGGGACGCGACCCGGGTACCGCCCGGGGACGTGACCAGCACTCCGACCGCACCGGGAGCACCGTTGACCGTCAGCTACCGCCAGCCCGGCGTCGTCCTCACCGACCGCCGCTTCACCGTGCCGCTCGACCACGCCGACCCGGCGGGGGAGACGATCGAGCTGTACGCCCGTGAGGTCGTGGCGAGCGACAAGGAGCGGCAGGACCTGCCGTGGCTGGTCTACCTCCAGGGCGGCCCCGGCTTCGGCGCGAACCGTTTCATCGGCCGCCCGGCCTGGCTCGGCCGCGCCCTGAAGGAGTACCGCGTCCTCCTGCTGGACCAGCGCGGCACCGGCCACTCCACGCCCGTGAACCGTCAGACGCTGCCGCTGCGCGGCGGCCCCGCCGAGCAGGCCGACTACCTCACCCACTTCCGCGCCGACTCGATCGTGCGCGACTGCGAGGTCGTCCGGCCGCAGGTGACCGGCGGCGCCCGGTGGACCGTCCTCGGCCAGAGCTTCGGCGGCTTCTGCACGGTGAACTACCTGTCGACCGCGCCCGAGGGCCTGACGGCCGCCCTCGTCACCGGCGGCCTGCCCTCCCTGCACGCCCACGCCGACGACGTCTACCGCGCCGCCTACCCGCGCATCGAGCGCAAGGTCGCCGCGCACTACGCCCGCTACCCGCAGGACGCCGAGCGAGCCCGCCGTATCGCCGACCACCTCCTCCAGCACGAGGTGCGCCTGCCGAACGGCTATCTGCTCACCGTCGAGGCCTTCCAGTCCCTCGGCATCCTCCTCGGCGGCGGTGACGGCAGCCACCGGCTGCACTTCCTGCTGGAGCACGCCTTCGTGCCCACCCCGCAGGGCCCTGCCCTCTCCGACGCCTTCCAGGAGGAGGTCCAGGGCCTGCTGTCGTTCGCCGGCCACCCGCTGTACGCGCTCGTCCACGAGGCCATCTACGGCCAGGACGCCCGCCCCACCGCCTGGTCGGCCGAACGGGTGCGGGCCGAGTTCCCGCAGTTCGACGCCGCCAAGACGCTCACCGGCGACGGCCCTGTGCTGTTCACCGGCGAGACCATCCACCCCTGGATGTTCGACTGCGACCCGGCCCTGCGCCCCCTGCGCGAGACGGCCGCGCTCCTCGCCGCGCGGACCGACTGGAAGCCGCTGTACGACCCGGCCCGGCTGGCCGCCAACGAGGTGCCCGTCGCCGCCGCGGTCTACCACGACGACATGTACGTGGACACGGCCCACTCCCTGGAGACGGCCCGTGCGATCCGCGGCCTGCGGACCTGGGTGACGGACGAGTTCGAGCACGACGGCGTCCGGGCGGGCGGCCCGCGCGTCCTGGACCGGCTGCTGGCGCTGGTACGGGACGAGGCGTGATCCCGGGGCGTGTTCCGCCCGTCCGCGGCGCGGAACACGCCCCGGCCCCACCCGTCCGGGGGAACCCCGCGGCACGCCGCCGCGAACCGGCGGACGCGACGCGGCAGTTCACGCCGCCGGGCTACGCTGCCGGTCATGACAGAGATCGCTCAGCTCCGGCCCCTGCCCGAGGACTGGCAGCGCGCACTGGCGGTGGTGGCCCACCCCGACGACCTCGAGTACGGCTGCTCGGCGGCCATCGCGCAGTGGACCGCCGCCGGCCGCGAGGTCGCCTACGTGCTCGCCACGCGCGGCGAGGCCGGCATCGACGGTCTGGAGCCGGAGAAGTGCGCCCCGCTGCGCGAGCGGGAGCAGCGGGCCAGTGCGGAGGCGGTCGGTGTCCGGGTGGTCGATTTCCTGGACCACAAGGACGGTGTGATCGAGTACGGCACGGCGCTGCGCCGGGACATCGCCGCCGCGGTCCGCCGCCACCGGCCGGAACTGGTGATCACCCTCAACCACCGGGACACCTGGGGCGGCGTCGCCTGGAACACGCCCGACCACGTGGCCGTGGGCCGGGCCGTGCTGGACGCCGCGGCCGACGCGGGCAACCGCTGGATCTTCCCCGAACTGGCCGCCGAGGGCCTGAAGCCCTGGAACGGCGTCCGCTGGGTGGCCGTCGCGGGCTCCAGCACGCCCACCCACGCGGTCGGGGCCACCCCCGAGGGCCTGGAGCACGCGACACGCTCGCTGCTGGCCCACCGCAGCTACATCGAAGCCCTGACGAGCGAGGACCCGGAGACCTACGTGCGGGGCTTCCTCACCGGGAACGCCCAGGCCGTCGCCGAGCGGTTCGGCGGGCGGCCCGCGGTGGCCTTCGAGGTCTTCGCCCGCTGACGGTCATCCGCCGGCAGTCACCGCACAGTCATGATCACGAACGGGGGAACGGGCGTGCACGACGAGAACTCTTCCACGCGGGCGTTCGAGGAACACCGCGGCCATCTGCGGGCGGTGGCGTACCGCATGCTCGGCTCGCTCGCCGAGGCCGAGGACGCCGTCCAGGAGGCCTGGCTGAAGTACAGCGGCGCCGACGTCGGGGAGGTGCGCAACCTCGGCGGCTGGCTGACCACGGTGATCAGCCGGGTCTGCCTCAACCTGCTGCGCTCGCGCACCGCGCGGCGCGAACAGTCCATGGACGAGGCGTTCGTGCCCGACCCCGTGGTGCGCCCCCTGTCGGAGATCGACCCGGAGCAGGAGGTGCTCCAGGCCGACGCGGTGGGGCTCGCCCTGCTGGTGGTGCTGGAGACCCTGGAACCCGCCGAGCGCCTGACGTTCGTGCTGCACGACCTGTTCGCCGTGCCGTTCGACGAGATCGCGCCCGTGGTGGAGCGCAGTACGGACGCCACCCGGCAGCTCGCCAGCCGGGCCCGGCGGCGGGTGCGCGGCGCGACCCCGTCGGCCGACCCGGACCTCGGGCGGCAGCGCAAGGTGCTCGACGCCTTCCTCGCGGCGGCCCGTGAGGGCGACTTCGACGCGCTGGTCGCCGTGCTCGACCCGGACATCGTGCTGCGCGCGGACTCCGGTCCGCTGCTCGGCGGCGCCGCCGCGTCCAAGGTGGTCCGCGGTGCCCGCCCGGTCGCCGAACAGGCCATCACCTTCCGGCAGTTCGTGCCCTACGGCCGGCTCGTGCTGGTCAACGACGGGATCGGGGTGGCGAACCTGGTCGACGGTCGGGTGCAGTCGGTCATGGGGGTCACGGTCGCCGGGGGCCGGATCACCGGGATGTACATCCTGGCCGACCCCGAGCGGCTCGCCCGGCTGCACCCGGCCGCGCTCGGCGCGGACTGACCGCCCCCGGCGCCATCGATCCGGGCCGGCCGCCCCGGCCCGCCGCCCCGCCCCGGACCGGGGCGGGCCGGGGACGTCTCAGGCGGCCGCGGCCATCGCTCCGGGAGCGCGGTGCGGATCCACCACCCTTCCGTCCGGCAGGAGTTCACCGGTGTCGTCGAAGACGATCGTCCCGTTGCACAGCAGGCTCCAGCCCTGCTCGGGACGGGCCGTGACGACGGCCGCGCCGTCATGACGAGGGCTGTCGGCGGTGGGGCACTGCGGCTGGTGGCTGCACATGACGTCTCTCCTCGACCCGTGGTCTTCCCGCGTCGGCTCGGCTGCCGGGGCCCGTCGGACGGGCCCTTCCCACAGTCCTAGCCGACGTTGTTTTCGTCCGGATGAGGAGACCCCCACAAGGCCTGGAACTCAGCGGTGAGTTCGCGCTCCGGCGGGCTCGCGTCCGGCCGCCGGGGCCCCGCGCCGCCGCAGCCGCATCCGCAGCCCCTCCGGCATCAGGGTCAGCCGCTCCGCCACCCGCAGCCGGTACGCCGGGTCGGGCTCCAACTCGTAGCGGCGCAGCAGCAGTCCGAGCACCAGCGTGGCCTCGTGCAGCGCGAACTGCCGCCCGATGCAGGCCCGCGCGCCCGTGCCGAACGGCTTGAAGGCGTGCGGCGGCCGGGCCCGTACGGCGGCCGCGTCGAAGCGGTCCGGGTCGAAGCGCTCGGGTTCCGGGCCCCACACCTCGGGGTCGCGGTGCAGCGAGGCGATCAGGACCAGCGCCCAGGCGCCCCGCCGCATCGGGTGCGTCCCGGCGAGCACGGTGTCCTCCCGTGCCTCGCGGGCGAACGCGGGCGCCGTCGGCCACAGCCGCAGCGACTCGTCCAGCACCCTTCGTACATAACGGAGTTTGGCCACCTGCTCGTATCCCGGGGTGTCCGCGTCGCCCCACACCCGGTCGACCTCGGCGCGGGCGCGGGCGGCGGCCTCGGGATGCAGGGCCAGATAGTGCAGGGCGAAGGAGAGCGCGCCGGAGGTGGTCTCGTGGCCCGCCACCAGGAAGGTGATCACCTGGCGGCGGACGTTCTCCGCGGACAGCTTCTCGCCGGTCTCCGGGTGGGCGGTGCGCAGCATCAGGTCCAGCAGATCGCCGCCGCCGGTCTCGCCCGAGGCGCGCCGCTCCGCGACGAGCCGGTCGACCGTGCGCTCCATGTAGGCGATGTCGGCCGTGTTCTGCCGCGAGGCCCGCCGCAGCAGCAGCGCCGAGGGCACGGTGTTGAGCCGCTGGGCGTAGCTGAGCGTGCCGATCATGGCGCTGACGAAGGGGTGCGGGCGGTCGCGTTCGAAGGAGCCGAAGTCATGGCCGAAGCCGGTGCGGGCGATCGTCTCCAGCGTCAGCTTGGTCATGTCCCCGGGGACGTCCACGGACCGGCCGGCGCCGGCCGCGGTGTCCCAGTGGTCGGTCAGCCGCCCGGCCACGTCCAGCATCATCGGGTGGTAGCCCGCCATCGCCTCCCGGCTGAAACCGGGCGCCAGCACGTCGTGCGCCAACTGCCAGTTGGGCTCGTGGTTGTACGCCGTGAACAGCCCGTCCCCTGCGACCGGCCGCAGATTGGCGATGCCGAGGCCCACGTGCTTGGCGAACCGCGACTCGTCCGCCAGGTCGGCGACCAGGTCCGCGCCCCACACGAACACGAACTCCCGGCCGAAGATCCGCCGCCGGAAGACCGGCCCCAGCTCACGGGCGTAGCGCAGCGAGTCCTGGACCGGGGTGTGCCGGCTGGCGCCGATCACATCGCCCAGCAGCGGCAGCCGGCGCGGCGGGTGCGGGATGCGGTGCAGCTGCGGCCAGCCGTGCTCGGCGCTGCGGAATCCGCTCGGCAGCCCGTCCGGTGTCGTCTCCGCCATGACGTGATCTCCCTTGACCCACCGACGCGTTGGGCCGGTGTTGTACGTGGGTTCAACAACGGCCACAGTCTCGGCCCCTTGTTGAATCCGCGTCAAGTAGAGTGCGCGCATGGCCGCGAACCAGGGTGGGCGCACACGCCGTCGGCTCAGCACCGAGGAGCGCCGTGAGCAGCTGCTGTCGGTCGGTGCGAAGCTGTTCTCGGAGAGTCCGTTCGACGAGGTGTGGATCGAGCAGGTCGCCGAGATCGCCGGTGTCTCCCGGGGGTTGCTGTACCACTACTTCCCGACCAAAAGGGACTTCTTCGCGGCTGTCGTGGAGCGCGAGAGCGAACGCATGCTCCGGATGACCGAGGCGGTGCCCGGTGTCCCCGTGCGCGGGCAGCTGAAAGCGGGTCTGGACGTCCTGCTGGAGTACGTGGAGACCCATGCCCACGGCTTCCGCGCCTTCCACCGCGCGGAGGCGGCCGGCGACCAGGCCGTACGCCGTGTCTACCGGCGAGCCCTCGCCGCGCAGGAGCGGCAGATCCTCGCCGCCCTGGCCGCCGACCCCGAGTTCGGGCCCGGCTTCGCCGGCCGCCCCGACCTGCCGCTCGCGGTGCGCGGCTGGCTCGCCTTCCTCACGGCCGTCTGTCTGGAGTGGCTGCGCGGCTCGGAGCTGACCCGGGAACAGGTGCGCGACCTGTGCGCGCGGGCACTGCTGGGAGTCGTGGGCGACTGAGCCGCCGCGGTGGCCGCCGGATGGCGGTCCGCCGGGCGGCGCGGTCCGCCGGGGCTGCTGTCGGCGGCGGTTTCGCAGCGGGCGCGGGTGCGGGTTGTCGTGGGCTGGTCGCGCAGTTCCCCGCGCCCCCGGGAAGGGCGGCGCCCACTGCCCAGGGTGATCCTGCTCGGCGCGGTGGGCGCCCGGGCGGCGCGGTCCGCCGGGCCTGCTGTCGGCGCGAGGTCGACGGCGGTTCGCGGCGGGTGCGGGTTGTCGTGGGCTGGTCGCGCGGTTCCTCGCGCCCCCGGGAGGGGCGGCGCCCACTGCCCCGGGTGACCCCTGCTTGGCGGCGGCCGTGATCTCCGATAGGTTAGGTGAGCCTTACCTAATAAGGAGGATGTACGGATGGGTGACAGCCCCACCTGGACGGCCGTGCCCGGCGCGGCGGAGCAGGCCCGGTCGGTGCTCGCCGCGGCCTGGTCCTGCGCGGTGACCGCGGACGGCGGCCGTGAGGAGCTCGTCGGCGCGCACACCGTCGGCGAGGACGGCCGGGTACACCTCCAGGTCCCCGAGGACAGCGCGCTGCTCAGGGCCGCGATCTTCGCCCCGCGGGGCGAGCCGTCCGCCGTGCTGGAGTTCGCCGACGTGGCCCCCGTCCCGCTGCGCAACCGCATCCGGGCCCGGCTCTGGATCGCCGGCTGGTTCGCCGCCGAGGGCGAGGGCCTCGCGCTGCGCCCCACCCGCGTGGTGCTGCGCCGCCCGTCCGGGGCGGAACTGGTCGACCTCGAAGAGTTCACCGCCGCCGCGCCCGACCCGCTGGCCCTCGCCGAGGCACAGCTGCTCACCCACCTCGCCGACGCCCACCCCGACGCCGTCGAGCGGCTCACCCGGCTCGTGGAACCCGACAGCCTGCACGGCGCCGTCCGGGTCCGCCCTCTCGCCGTAGACCGGCACGGCCTCACCCTGCGCATCGAACGCGCCCGCGCCCACGGCGACGTACGCCTGCCGTTCCATGCCCCCGCCGACACCGTCGCCCAGCTCACCGAGCGGGTCCATGTGCTGCTCGGACAGGCCGCTGCCGCCGCCTGCCCCCGCGCCCTACAGCGGCAGCGCGCAGACCGCGACCGGTGACGCGGACGGCCGCCCCGCGAGCCGCAGTCCGCCGCTCGCCGCGTCCACCCGGAACACGCTCACCGTGGACGACCGCTGGTTCGCCGTGAACAGCAGCCGCCCGTCCGGCGACAGGGCGAGATGCCGCGGGAAGTCCCCGCCCACCGGCACCGTGTCCAGCAGCCTGAGCCGGGCCCCCGCCTCCTCGACGGCGTAGCGGGTCACGCTGTTGTGGCCGCGGTTGGCGAGATAGGCGAAGGCGCCGTCCGCCGTGACCGCGAACTGCGCCGGATAGTTCGTGCCCGCCCCCGTCGCCGTGGGCTGCGGATCGCCCACGGTCAGCCGCCCGTTCGCCCCGTCCCAGGCGCAGACGGCCACGGTGTTGTCGGCCTCGTTGGCCAGATAGGCGTACGCGCCGCCGGGATGGAAGGTCAGATGGCGCGGGCCGGCCCCGGCCCTGGTGCGCGCCCGGCCGATCTCCTCCAGGGTGCCCCTGCGCGGATCGAGGCGGTAGCTGTAGACCGTGTCCGTGCCGAGGTCCACGGCCAGGACCGTCGACGGGTCGGGCCCGGTCACGAACTGGTGCGCGTGCGGGCCCTGCTGCCCGGGGCCGGGCGCGGGACGGGAGTGCGTGACGACGTCCGTGCGCTCACCGATCGCGCCCGAGGCCTCGATCGGATGTACGGCCACACTGCCCGACGCGTAGTTCGCGCTCAGCAGCCAGTGCCCGTCCGGATGCACCGACACCTGGCACGGCCCCGCCCCACCCGTGCCGCGGCTGCCCAGCACCTTGCGGTCGGCGAGCCGTACGGCCATCACGGCGCCGTCCTCGCGCTCGCTCACCGCGTACAGCGTCCGCCCGTCCGGATGCACGGCGAGATACGACGGGTCGGCGACCTCCGAGAGCAGGCCGACCGGACCGACCCGGCCGGTCTCCGGGTCGTACGAGGCCAGGCCGACACCTCGGCCGCCGCCCTCGGCCGAGGTGTACGTGCCGAGATACAACGGGCGGGGGCCGGACGCCCCGGACTCCGGCGACGACGGACGGGGCGAGGGCGTACGGCCCGGCTGCGAGCCGGCCGGGGGCGGGCTCGCGGACGGTGCGCCCGCGGGCGGCGACCCGGTCCCGCACGCGGTGAGCGGCAGGGCCGCCGCGGCGGCCGCCACGAAACGCCGCCTGCTCCAGCTCCCGGCCCTGCTGCTGCCCATGCCCGCACCCCGCCCGTCTCGGAAGGTGACAGCCACCTTGGCCTGCCGGGCGCCCCGGGGCAAAACCGGGTCCGTCACCAGTCGCCGTCCCGCACCGGCTGCCCGGGGGCGTCGCCCAGTTGCTTCACCTGGTGAGGGGCGGGCGGCTGCCAGGGTTCGTGGTCTTCGCCCAGCCAGTCCCCGACCGGCTTGACCGCGGCGAGTGTGTCGGTGGGCGCCAGGTCGTCGGCCTCGTCGTCGTAGTAGTCGAACCAGGGCAGTCCCGCGCGCGTGTAGGCGGCCCGGTCCACGGGAGAGGGAGGAGGCTGCTCACCGGTGATGCGGCGCCACTCCGGAGGCGTCACCAGATGCACGAAGACCCGGCCCGAGGCCTCGGCGTCCCAGTCCGTCGCCGGACGGTCGTCGCGGTAGACCTCCTGCCGCATCGACCCGCCCACGCCGAGGCCCATCGCCGCGCTCCGCGGCCGGGCCCCCGCGGGGGCGGGCGCCGCGCCCGGGGCGGGCGGCGGGAAGGAACCGGCCGCGCCGTACCCCGGCGAGGCGAGCGCAGGCCGCTGTGCCAGGAGCCGCTGCTGTTCCCGCCAGGCGGCCGCCGCCTCCTCGGTCAGCGGGAACGACCGCAGCTGCACCCCGCCCCACGACTCCTCACCGGTGACCTGCCCCTCCACGGTCGCCCCCAGCCCCAGCGGTACGGCCACGAACTGGCGGACCGTGCCCTTGCCGGAGTTGATGCCGTCCAGCCAGGGCTGGCGCGGCAGCACGAGGTAGTTCTGCGGGTCCCGCCGCAGCCGGTCGCTCCAGGGCTTGCCGGACACCGCGCAGACCTTGCCCACCCCGACCTGGAGCGCGGCCGGCCCGGTGGTCCCGGCGAAGCTCAGCCACATCGCCTCGCGCAGATACACCGGCAGCATCACACCGCCGCGCGCGAGCCACTCGGCGGGCGCGGTGTCCGGGTAGTCGGTGACGCGGCGCAGCGGGAACTCGCCGATCCCCGGGGGCAGCGGATGCGTGCCCTTCTCGGGCAGCCGCAGGGTACGGAAGAACCGCACCGCCACTCCGCCAGGCAGCCGTAGTGTGTTCCCGTCGATCCGCACGCTCATGTGCGCCCCCTCCTGTGCCGGAACCCCGGCCCGCGAGCCCGGTTCATGGGCCCGGTCCGTCCGTGCGGGACGGCCGGGCACGTTCCTCAGGAAGAACGCCTGCCGCCCGTCGCCCGGTTCCGCCGCAGCCTGCCCAGCCACTTCCGCCGCAGCAGGCGCCTGCGCTCGCGCAGCGAGGCCAGCCAGGGCATGCGCTCCCGCTGCTCGGTCGCGCAGCGGTCGAGTTCCTCCAGCAGCCGGCGCGAGCGGTGCTCGGTGTCCATCTCGTCGAGGATGCGGTTGACCTCGGTGAGCACGGCCCCGCGCAGCTGCCATTGCTCGGCGTCCTCGCGCACGTCCTCCAGCAGCAGCGCCGCAAGCTTGTCGCGGGTGGTGCCGGCCTGGCGCAGTTCGGCGGTGAGCCGGGCCTCGGCGGACTCGGCGCTCACGCTCACATGGGTGGTGACCAGCACCGCGAAGCTGACCACCGCGTCGGCGATCTCGGACAGCAGCTGCTCCAGGACGGCTCCGGTCTCCTCCCGGAACAGCGGCTCGGGCTCGCGCTCCTTGGCGAGGTCGGTGAGCGTGCGGGCCAGCACCCGCAGCACGACCGTGCAGATCTCCAGCGTGTCCAGCCCGGTGCGCAGCACGATCCGGTACAGCAGCCCCTCGCGCACGCGCGGGTTCAGCCGCAGGCTGTCCTCGGCCTGCCGCAGGGCCGCGTCCACCCCGACGATGTCGTGGTCCAGCCGCCGCGCCTCGTGCAGCCGGGCCGCCGCGCGGGCGTGCGGGGTGCGGCCGGAGGCCTCCTCGCCGATGCGCAGCATCAGCTGCCTCACCCGGCGGGCCAGGCCCTCGATGGACTCGCCCGCCTCGCCCACCCACACCGGTGGCGGCAGCAGCACATTGACGGCCATCCCCACCACCGCGCCGATCAGTGTCTCCAGGACCCGCGCCCAGGCGGTGTCCCCGACCGCGGTGACGCCCAGCACCAGCATGGCGCTGATCGCCACCTCCGGGACGTACTCGTCGACCCGGACCAGATGTCCCACGGCCAGCGAGGCCACGATCAGCAGCGCCAGGCTCCACCACGTCAGCCCCACCAGGAGGCTGAACGCGATGGCCACCAGCACGCCCGCGACCACGGAGTTCACCCGGCGGATGCCGTTGGTGAGGGTGGCGTAGAGGGTGACCTGGACGACCAGGAGCGCGGTGAGGGGCGCGGTGAGCGGGGGCGCGTCCTCGGGGCTCAGATGCAGGGCGATGACGTAGGCGATCGTCGCGGCGGCGGTCGACCGCACCGCCTGCACGACCAAGGGTTCATTGTGCCGCCTCGCCATGCGCACGAGGGGCTCGGGCAACTCACGTACCACGCGCATCCTTGTGGCTGTTCCCCGTCGGGCCGCCTCACGAACGCCCCCTCAGGTGTACAGCTTGTCCAAGAAAGCGGAGAGATGTCCGGCGGTACGGGCGATCTGCTCCTCCACCGTCAGGCTCTCCTGGAAGCGGCCGCCGGGCTGGGGTGCCTTCTTGCCCCGGACGTAGAGCGAGCACGCGAGATCGGTGCACATGTACAGCCCGACCGAGTTGCCCTCGCGGCCCGCCGTGCCCGCCTTGCGCGCGGTCATCAGGGACACGCCGCCGCCCGGGTGGGTGGTCAGGCACAGCGAGCACATGCTGCGGTGCAGGAATCCGTGCCGGGAGGGCGGGTGGCGCAGCGCGACGCCGGTCGGCCGTCCCTCCCGCTCGGTCACCAGATAGCTCCGGTCCGGCGCCCCCGGGTCCCGCCAGCCGAGGAAGTCCAGGTCGTCCCAGGGGCGCTCGTCGAGGTCGCGCGGCACCGCGAGACGCTTCGCCTCGCCCTTGGAGCAGTTGACGAACGAGTCGCGGATGTCGTGCTCGGTGAGTGCCCTCATGGCGGCCGCCTCCAGAAACCTAAAGCTTTTAGGAACAGACCTAGGGTAGGCAGCCGGGGCGGCACGGTCCAACCGAATTCGCCGCGAGGCCCGGGCCGTCCGTGCGGGCCGCCCATCGGCGCGCGATACCCTCGCCCGGTTCGTGACGCCCATGGGCGCGCGGACGGCGCGAGCCGGCGTTCCGGAGTCCGGAGCGCGCTTCGCTCAGTACGTGAATTAAGGGCCGGTGGATATCGCGTCCAGCCCGGTCACAGAGGTATGTTGCAGGTCGGGCAGGGGGCGAAGGGAGCCACATGGCGGGGCGGAACGGGCGTACGGTACGCGATCTGAGGCGGGCCAACCGCACGGCCGTACTGCAACGGCTCTACTTCGACGGACCGCTCAGCCGCTTCGAGCTAGGCCCGGCCACCGGACTGAGCTCCGGCTCGGTCAGCAACGTCGTCGCCGACCTGGTGGCCGACGGTCTGGTCGAGGAGGCCGGCAGCGTCGACTCCGACGGCGGCCGCCCGCGCACCCTGCTGCGCGTGGCCCCCGGCAGCGGCCACATGATCGGCGTGGACGTCGGCGAGACCCGGGTGCGCGTCGAGCTGTTCGACCTCACCCTCACCGAACTGGCCCGCACCGAGCGCCCGCTGGTTCCCCAGCACTACGACGCCGACGTGGTCGCCGGGCACATCCGCGACGGCATCGACGAGGTCCTCACCGCCGCCGGCATCGACGCCGACCGGCTCCTCGGCGTCGGCATCGGCGTCCCCGGCATCGTCGAGCACACGTCCGCGCGGGGCGCCGTCGTGCACGGCCAGACCATCGGCTGGAACGCCGTCCCGCTGGAAGCGCTGCTGCGCGAGGGCTGGCGCCTGCCCGACTCCGTCCCGTTCTTCATCGACAACGGCGCCCGCACCCTCGGCCAGGCCGAGATGTGGTTCGGCGGCGGCCGCGGCGCCCGCAACGCCGTCGTCGTCCTCTTCGGCTCCGGCGTCGGCGCCTGCATCGTCACCCCCGAGGTGGAGCACGGCCGGGCCGTCGAATGGGGCCATCTGACCGTGCGGGTCCGCGGCCGCCGCTGCCGCTGCGGCGCGCTCGGCTGCCTGGAGGCCTACGCCGGCGCCGAGTCCCTCCTCGAACGCTGGCGCGAGGCGGGCGGGCAGCCGCCCGAGGGCACCGACGAGGAGACCGCCCTCACCGCCATGCTCGCCGTCGGCTACCCCGAGGCCGGCGCCGAGCCCGACCCGGTCGCCCTCGCCGTGCTGGAGGAGACCGCCGAGTACCTCGGCGCCGGACTGTCCGACCTGATCAACCTCTTCCAGCCCGAGCGCATCCTCATCGGCGGCTGGGCGGGCCTCCAGCTCGGCCCGCACATCCTCCCCGCGGTACGCCGGCACGCCGTCTCCTACGCCCTGCGCCACCCGGCCGAGAAGGTCACCGTCGAACTCGGCCGCCTCGGCCCGGACGCGGTCACCGTCGGCGCCGCGATCCTGCCCCTGGCCGACTTCTTCGCCCGCGGCGGCCGCCGCCAGGAGCCCACCCCCGAGGAGCCCGCACCGGCCTGGCGCGCGGCCCTGGAGGAGCGTGCCCTGCACTGAGCCGCCCCCGGAGTTTCGCCCGGCGCGCGTCGCGGTACCCGCGAGAGCGCGCCGGGGAGACACGCACTCCGGGCGCACTCCGGGCGAAAGGAGCAGGTCATGGACGACCACCGGGACGAGACGCCGGGCGGCGACGGCACGCCCACACCCCGGGACATGCCGGACCAGGAGGCCGGGCACCGGGACCGCTGGAACGCTCCCGTCGATCCCGACGACCCGGGCGCGGACGACGACGTGCCCGACACGGACGAGGCCGGCACGGGCCGCCGCGGCGGCCCGCACAGCGCGGGCACCCACCCGGACCAGCCGGTCCCCGACGAGCCGTCGGGGTAGCGGCCGCCGGTCCCGGGACCGAGGTGGGGCGGACCGGCCGGGCCCTCACCCCACCTTGCGTCCCCGCAACGGCTCCGTGTCCGCCCCCGCCCCCTGCCGCAGCCCCTCGAGGAACTCCTCGACCGCCTCGGTGGCCGAGCGCCTCGGCTCCCAGCCCAGCTCGGTCCGCGCGCGCGTGCAGTCCATCAGCGGCAGCCGCAGCACCGCGTCGAACAGATGCGGCGAGGCGGGCAGCAGCCGGATGCCCCAGGCCGCCGCCATCGCCGTCCGTACGGCCGTCGGCGAGATCCGCACCGTGCGGGTGCCCGTCATCTCGCCCAGCAGCACCGCGTCCACGGCCGGCTCCGCCGCCAGGTTGAACGCCCCGCGCACATCGAGGTGCACCGCCAGCCGGTAGGCCTCGGCCGCGTCGTCGGTGTGCAGCGCCTGGACCCGCAGCCCGGGGATGTCGGGCAGGAACGGCAGCAGCCCCGGGCGGGCCAGCGGACCCGGCAGCAGCCGACCGCCGAAGATGCGCCGCTGCTCGCTCGCCGCCTCCCGCTTGAACAGGAAGGCCGGCCGCATCCGCACGACCCGCACCTCGGGACGTTCCCGCTCGAACGCGTCCAGCGCCCGCTCCAGATACGCCTTCTCCCGGCAGTACGCGGCGCCCGGCCACCCGTGCGTCGGCCACGACTCGTCGACCACGAGGTTCTGCGCCCCCGGCGAGTACGCGCCGACCGACGAGGCGTGCACCAGCACCGGCACCCGCGCCGCCGCCACCGCGTCGAACACCCGGATCGACCCCAGGACGTTGGTCCGCCAGGTGGCCGCCGGGTCGTGCGTCGGCTGGAAGGCCCAGGCCAGATGGATCACCGCGGAGGCGCCCGCGAACTCCCCGGCCAGATCCGCCCCCTCGTCCGCGACGTCCACCGCCGACCACTCGGTCTTCGCGGGCGACCAGGCGGGACGCCGCCGGGCGAGCCCGCGGACCGACCCGATGCGCGGATCCTCCGAGAGCAGTCTCACCACACTCGTACCGGCGTTCCCGGTCGCCCCGGTGACGACGATCCTGCTGCCCGCTGTGCCGCTCACTGTCGGCTCCTCTCGGCCGTTCGCTCTGGACGGGCCGACCGAGTACCCGGCGGCGGCGCCGTGAACGCGCCAGTGGGTAGGGTGCGTGGCGTGGCACGGAACTTGGGAGCACGGGTGAGAACGTCGGCCGCCGCCCCGGCACGGACGAGGCGCCTGACGCGGGCGGTGACCCGATGACCGGCTTCGACGCGATCGACGCGCTGCTGGCCAACGCCCGCCAGGAGGTACCGCTGCCCCCGGCCGGCGAACGCCGTCCGCTGCGCGAGGGCCTGAACGTCTCCCGCGCCCAGCTGGCCGAGGCCCTCGGCGTCAGCCCGTCCACGGTCGCCGGCTGGGAGACGGGACGTGACCCGGGCGGGGAGGTGCGCGAGAGGTACGCGTACTTCCTCGAGGGGGCCCGTACGAAGCTCGCGGAGCGGTCCCGCGCGGCCACGGCGGCGCCGACGGCCGAGGACACCGGCGAGTCCGACGCCGATCTGTCCGAGGGTGAGGCGGCAGGGCAAGGCCGGGCGCCCGCGACGCGGCCCCAGGACGCCGACGGCCCGGACGACGCCGCGGACGACGTGGAGGCCCTCTCCGCCCCCCGCCCCTGTGTGCTGTGCGGCGCCCCCGCCCGTCACCAGGTCGCCGGATTCCCGCAGCACCTCGACCCCGCCGACTGCGGTACGGCCCCGGCGCCGCCCCGGCCCGCCCAGGAGCAGGCCCCCGCCGCACCGGCCGCCCCGCAGCCGGGCCCCGTCGCCCCGGAGCGCCCCCGGGCGTCCGGCCGGGCGCAGCCGAAGTCCGTCCGGCTCGTGCCCGTCGGCCGCCGGATGCGTACCGCGGCCGACGACGGGCCCGACCTCGTGGGCGAGGCCGTGACCGCGGCGCTGGCCAAGCACGGCGGCGACCTGGAGGCGGCGACGGCGGCCCTGGTCAAGCGGGCCATCCCGGACGCGATGGCGCTGCTGGACGAGACCCGCAAGGGCGGCCGCTACGACGTCGTGGCCCACCCCTGGATCCCGGAGATCCTGCGCAAGCAGACCACGCGCGGCGCGGACCAGATCTGGGAGGCCCGCCCCAAGTGGGCCCGCCCGGCGCTGCCGCCCGGGGCGCACGAGGTGACGGCGCTCGACGTCAACGGCGCCTATCTGTCGGCGCTGAAGACGCATCTGCCGATCGGCCAGCTGGAGCACTCCACCGGCTTCGAGCACGACCGCCGCCGGGCGGGCGTCCATCTGATCACCCCGCCCGCCTGGGAGCACGGCGAGGACCTGCCGAACCCCATCGGCAACCGTGACGAGCCGGGCCCGCTGTGGGTCACCGAGCCCACCCTGAGGCTGCTGCTGCGGCTGTCCGGGCCGAAGTACGGGCTGTGCGACCCGCCGGAGATCCACGAGTCGTTCACCTCGGGCGCCACCGAGAACCTCCTGGAGAAGTTCCGGGTCGCCCTGAAGGACGCCCGCGACCGGGCCATCGCCGAGGACGACGAGGTGACGCTGGAGTACGTCAAGGCGATGTACTCGAAGTTCGTCTCGACCATGGGCGAGTCCCACTACAACCGGGAGCTGTACCGCCCGGACTGGATGCACATCGTCCGCTCCCAGGCCTTCGCCAACCTCTGGATGAAGGCGTACAAGGCGCACGAGGAGGGCCTGCTCGTGGTCCGCGCGATGGGCACCGACGAGCTGCACCTGGTCGGCGACTGGCGGCGGGTCTTCCCGGAGGGCCGGGGGGTGTCCGAGGTGAAGATCAAGGACGTCTACACCGTCGGCGAGGACGTCGATCCCGCGGCGGCGGGCGATCCGGAGAGCTGACCGAGGCTTCGGCCACCGGGGGCGTGAACGATCCGGACCGCTCGCCGGGGCAGTAAAGAGCCCCGGCCGCGACGGGGGAATCACGGCCGGGGCGGCTCTGTCGTGGGCACGGACGGCGGTCGCCTCTCGGCGAGGGCTCCACAGGGCTTCAGCCGGACGATCTTCCCTGTGGGCTGTAGAGGTGAGGCCCGGGGACACTGTCCCGTCCGCACCCACGGTCAGTTCAACGGGCAACCACCCCGGAGTGTTCCGCCGAATGTCACCGTTTGGCGTGAGGTGCGTCACCTCGTGCCCATGTGAGAAGTCTATCCGCTGACCAGGTGGTGACCACCCGCTCGGCGGGAACCCCGCACTCCGCGGCCCGCGCGCAGCCGAAGATCTGCCAGTCCAGCTGGCCCGGCGCGTGCGCGTCGGTGTCGACCGAGAACAGCGTGCCCGCCGCCACGGCCCGGCGCAGCAGCCGGCGCGGCGGGTCCAGCCGCTCGGGCCTGCTGTTGATCTCGACGGCCGTTCCGGACTCGGCGCAGGCGGCGAACACCTCGTCCGCGTCGAACTGCGACTCCGGGCGGCCCCGCTCGGTGATCAGCCGCCCGGTGCAGTGCCCGAGGATGTCCGCGTGCGGATTCCGTACGGCCCGCACCATGCGGCGGGTCATCGCGCGGGCGTCCATGCGCAGCTTGGAGTGCACCGAGACGACGACCACGTCGAGCCTGGCCAGCAGCTCAGGCTCCTGGTCCAGGGAGCCGTCGTCGAGGATGTCGCACTCGATGCCGGTGAGCAGCCGGAAGGGTGCCCAGGTCTCGTTCAGCGCGGCCACCGTGTCCAGTTGCTCGCGCAGCCGCTCGGCGGACAGGCCGCGGGCCACCGTGAGCCGGGGCGAGTGGTCGGTGAGCACGGCCCACTCGTGGCCGAGCGCGGCGGCGGCCCGGCCCATCTCCTCGATCGGGCTGCCGCCGTCCGACCAGTCGGAGTGCAGATGGCAGTCGCCGCGCAGGAGCGCCCGCAGTTCCTCGCCGCCCTCGCGGGGTGCCGCGGGGACGACCTCCGACTCCAGCTTGGTGAGGTACTCGGGCACCTGTCCGGCCAGTGCCTCCCGCACCACCTGGGCGGTTTTGGGGCCGATGCCCTTGAGCGACTCCAGGGTGCCCGCCTCGGTCCGCCGCCGTACCTCCGGCGGGCCCAGTTCGCGCAAGGTCCGCGCGGCGGTGCGGAAGGCGCGGGCCCGGTAGGCGGGCGCGAGCGAGCGCTCCAGCAGCAGGGCGATCTGCTCCAGTGCCTGGACGGGTTCCATGCCCACCTCCCCCTCCAGGGTTGCCCGCCGCACGGCACCCCGCACGACGGTCCGCCGGAACGCGGCGCCCGCGGCACGGTCCGCCGTCGATCCCGCCTCCGCCGAAGCGCCGATCCCGGCTCTCGCACACCCGATCCAGTCATATCGGCCGATTCCGCTCTACGCTCTATGGCATGACCGAAATCGCGAGCCCGCACATCTCCCGTCCGCGGATCATGGTGCTCGGCGTCCAGCCGGGTACCCCTCCGTTCCGGATCGTGGAGATCGACGGAGAGGTCGTCGGTGAGGCGAAGGCCGTCACCGACGTGCTGCAGGCGGCCGCCGCCTGGGGCATCACGGTCCACGACCTGGACGACCCGGACGTGGTCCGCTGGGTGGGCGGCGACAAGTTCACCTGGAGGCTCCACTAGGGCGGGCGTCCCCGGACGCCTTGGCGGCGGAGCCCGGCCGCTGGTCCGGTGTCCGGTGCCGTCGCGCGTGCACGGCCCGGCCCAGCCGGCGCCCGAGCAGCACATGGCCGAGCAGCGCGCCCGTGGTGTTCAGCAGGACGTCGTCGATGTCGAAGACCCGCCCGGTGACCAGAGCGCCCTGCGTCAGCTCGACCAGCAGCATGACCGTCGCGGTGAGCAGCAGCACGCGCAGCATCCGGTGCCGGCGGGGCTCGAGGACCGGCACGAGGATCCCGAACGGGACCCCGAGCAGCAGGTTCCCGCCGATCTGCCGGACCGCGTCCACCGGGTCCGGGCCGTCGAGGTAGGCGCGCAGCGAACTGCCCGGCCGGACGTTGCTGTGGGTCAGTGCCTCCGAGGCGGGTGAGGGGTCCAGGGTGAGCCGGGCCAGGACGACCGCGAAGGCCACCATGCAGGCGAAGGCGAGCAGCATGGCCAGCAGCCGGACCGGGAGCGGCAGGCCCTCACGGGCGGCGGGGCGGGAACGGGCCCGCGGGCGTGCGGGCGGCAGGACACGGACCATGGGTTCCTCCACTCTCGACTGCGGTGCGGTGCGGGGCTGTTGCGCGCGGGCCGTCCGGGGGGTCAGCTTCCTGCCTTCGAGGTGCCGTAGGTGACGCGGACCTCGGTGAAGCCGAGCGAGCGCAGCAGGCCCGAGAGCATGTCGGTGGTGTTCCGCTCGGCCCGCGTGGTCAGTTCGCTCTCCTTCGCCGCGTCCGCGATGTGCCGTACGGCGAGCTGCTGCACGGCCTGTTCGCCGTTGGGGTTGTCGGAGAACAGATCGCCCAGCCGGTCCAGCAGGCCCCGCTGCTTGGAGACGGCGTAGGAGCGGTCGGGGTCGAGCGCGGGCGTGCCGAGGGCGGCGTGGGGCAGCCGCAGGGTGGCCGAGGTGCGGTCCTCGTCCACCGTGATGTCGTCCTCGCCGACCATGCCGAGGTCGACGTACGCGTCGACGCTGCCGGCCCCCACGTACAGGGTGCGGGTGCCGCGGACCGCGTCGGGCAGGTACTTCGCGTCCTTCTCCAGGTCGACCACCACCTGGAAGGAGCCGGAGGCGGCGTCGTAGCGGCTGATGTCCTTGATCGACTCCAGCAGGACGGGACCGGAGCGGTCGCGGGTCTCGGTGCCGAAGACGTCCCTCAGCCCCGGCAGCGCGCTCAGGGCGAGTCCGGCGGCCAGCAGCATCAGTACCAGGAGCACGGCGGCGGCCGCCCAGACCCCGCCGGACAGGCGGCGGGGCAGGCGTGCGCGAGTCGTCGTCACGGGGGTCCTCCTTCGTCCGGTGCAGTCCGTCTGCCCGTCAACGGGCTTTCCAGACCGACCAGTTGAAGCAAGAAGGAGGCGTGCTCCGTGCGCCCCCGGCACGGCCGCACCTGGCGCGGGGCCCCGAGCGGTGTCTCAAGTGGCGTCCACGGCAAGGGCTGTACGAGATCTCACACCGGTCGCGCGGTACGGCTCACCATGAACCCGTCGCGGTCTCGGGCTGTTCCAGGACGGCGTCCAGGGTCGGCCGCGGCGGCAGCAGCAGGCTCATCCCCGTGACCCGCAGGACCCGCAGGGTCAGTGGATGTGTGCACACCAGGTGCACCTGCCCGCCGCCCTCCAGTACGCGGGATCTCGCACGGGCGAGCAGCCGCAGCCCGGAGCAGTCGAAGAACTCCACCCGTCCGAGGTCGAGTACGACCCGTGCGCCGGGCCGCGCAGTGGCGGCGTCCAGATGCGGCAGGATCTCCGCCGTCGCGGCGATGTCGATCTCGCCGCGGAACTCCAGGACCGTGTGTCCGCGGTCCGACCGGAGGCGAAGATGCCGGGTGATCGGCGGGGGATCGTGCTGCACGACGACTTCGCCTCCAACGCGGACCGGGCCCAATTCCGTTCTCTGCTCTGCAAGTTACCCTCGAACACCCGATCTGCAGCATGTTCGGTTGACATATGTCGTCGAATCGCGACCGAGATCGTCCCCGGCGTCCGTTCGTGGTGCGGCGTCCGTGCGGCCGTGACGGGAACGTGATCGAACGGTTCGGGCCACTGCCACGTCGTAGGAGGGACACGACGGCGTCGGACAGAGGGGGAGCGCCATGCGCGGGGGGATTCTGATGGCGGGTGCGGCACTTGCGGCCACGGTGACGCTGACGGGCTGCGATGCCGGGGGCGAGGACCTGGTGATCACCGGCACCGCACCGGCCACGCCCTATCGCGGCCCGCTGCACGTACCGGCGCAGGAGGTGGACGAGGACGTGTACGGACCCGAGGCGGCCCGGATCCTGTCGGGGGCGGCCGGGCGCGCCCTGGAGTGCACGGGGGAGATCTACTCCGGAGACGGCAGGGGTTCGTGGAGCGAGGGCGACGGCGGGGAGACACCGGAGGAGGGCCTGGAGACGTTCTTCGACATCGAACAGCCGGACCTTCCGCGCACCGGCTACCGCGTGGAGCGCGAGGAGCGGGGCCGGGTGCTGTTCTCCCTGGACGTCGACGGCCGCACCAAGGTCGCCGTCGTGGTTGCCGAGGACCGTGCGGGCGCCCCCGGCTGGGGCCCCGAGGCCAGTGCGTCCTGCGACCCTTCGGAACTGCCCGACAGCTTCGTGGCCGACCAGCCCTACGACCTGTGGACCGATGCGAACGGCGACCGGCTGCCGTACACGCGCGTCCACAGCTACCGGGGGGCGGAGCACTGCGACTGGCAGGACGCCGACTTCATCGCCCTCGGTGACGCCTCCTACGGCCGCGACCCGGAGGGCGTGCTGCCCGAGGGCGCGCTGACCTCCGTCTACGACGGCGACGCCCGGCTGCCCGAGGGCGCCCGCGACACCGGTTACCGCCAGGGGGACCGCGCCCTGTGGCGCACGCCGGACGACCCGTCCCGCGTCTACGTCCGTGACGACGGCCGCGTCCAGGCCTGGCCGCGCGTCAGGGACGACTTCGGCTGCAAGTGACGGACCCGGCGGTCCCCGGCCCGTCCGGGCCTCAGGCCCGCCCCTCCTTGGCGGCGGCGGGCCAGGTGCCCGTCGAGCGTTCGATGGCCTTCGCGCCGCCGCGGTCCACGGCGCTGCGGACCGCGGCGAAGATGGCACCCTGGAGCGCGGCCGCGAAGAGGATCTCGCCCCAGCCGCGGTCGCGGTCGAGCGCGTCGGGGGCGTCGTCCTCGTGCCGCAGCGCTCGCCAGGTCCGGCGGAAGGCCAGACCGGACAGGGCACCGCCCGCCCAGCCGAGGGCGAAGCCGATCGGCTTGTAGACGAGCGGCAGCTTCTGCTTCTTCTTCCTGGCCACGGAGGACTCCTTCGGAATGGTCGGGCGACGGGATGGTGGGGCGGCTGGGCGGCCGGGCGGCCGGCGATCGGCCTCAGGGCCGGCCGGCCGCCGGCACCGCCTCCGCGGACGGGACCGGGCCGGGCGGTGTGCCGTCGCCGAAGGGGCGTCCTCCCAGGATCTCGCGGTGGTGCGGGGCCGACCAGCCGGAGCTGTCCGGGCCCAGGGGGACGAGCTGGGTCGGGTTGATACCGGTGTGGACCTGGTAGTAGTGGCGCTTGATGTGGTCGAAGTCGACGGTGTCGCCGAAGCCGGGCGTCTGGAAGAGGTCGCGGGCGTACGCCCACAGCACCGGGTTCTCCGTCAGCTTCCAGCGGTTGCACTTGAAGTGGCCGTGGTAGGCGGCGTCGAACCGGACCAGCGTGGTGAACAGCCGGATGTCCGCCTCGGTGAGGGTGCCGCCCACGAGGTAGCGCTGCCCCTCCAGCCGTTCCGCGAGCAGTTCGAGGCGCCGGAAGACAACGGCGCACGCCGCCTCGTACTTCTCCTGCCCGGTGGCGAAACCGGCCTTGTACACACCGTTGTTGACGTCCTCGTAGACGCCCGCCATCACCTCGTCGATCTCCTCCCGCCGCCGCCCGGGATACAGGTCGGGGGCGCCGTCCCGGTGCAGGGCCGTCCACTCCGTGGCGAGGTCGAGGGTGATGCGCTGGTAGTCGTTGGTCACCAGCCGTCCGCTGGGCACGTCCACGATCGCCGGGACGCTCACCCCGCCCGGATGGCCGGGCTCCCGGCGGTCGTACGCCTCGCTCAGGTAGCGGATGCCGAGCACCGGATCGCGGTCGTCCGGGTCCAGGGTGAAGCGCCAGCTGCGGTCGTCCTGGAGCGGATCGGCGACCGCCAGCGACAGGGCGTGCTCCAGGCCCAGCAGCCGCCGCGAGATCAGGGCGCGGCTCGCCCACGGGCACGCACGGCTCACCACCAGCCGATACCGTCCGGCCTCCACCGGCCAGCCGTCCCGGCCGTCCGCCGTGATCCGGTCCGTGAAATGGCTCCTCGACCGCTGGAACGGCTTCCTGCCGTACCCGCTGTTGCCGCTGTCGTTCATGCCGGCCAACCTCCCCACCGCGCGGCTTCCGCTTCCGGGTACCCCGATTCCGGCGGCGGAACGGATCTTCCTCGACGTGGTCGCGACGTGACCGGCCGGCAGGCCCGGGAGGCATGGGGAAGCCCCGCCGCGACGGGGGAGCGCGGCGGGGCCCGAAGGTCGCATGCCCGGGTCGCGCGCGTTCATGCGCCCGGGGTGCCGAATTTCCGCGAGGTCGGCGCGATCCCGGCGGTGATCCGGCGTGATCAGTGGTGTCCGTCGACCGGTTCCAGCACGAAGACGGGGATCTCACGGTCCGTCTTCTGCTGGTAGGAGGCGTACGGCGGGAACGCCGCGACCGCGCGCTCCCACCACTCGGCCTTCTCCGCGCCGAACACCTCGCGGGCCTTCATGTCCTGCTGGACGGGACCGTCCCGGAGCACGACGCGGGGGTCGGCCTTGACGTTGAAGTACCAGACGGGGTGCTTGGGGGCGCCGCCGAGCGAGGCGACGGCGGCGTAACGGCCCTCGTGCTCGACCCGCATCAGCGGCGTCTTGCGGATCCTGCCGCTGCGGGCGCCGAGGCTGGTGAGGAGGACGACCGGGCGCCGGGTGCCCCGCAGGGTCGTGCCCTCGGTGCCGCCCGAACTCTCGTACAACTCCACCTGATCGCGGACCCACTTGGTCGGGCTGGGCTCGTACTCGCCCTCGAGAGGCATGGCAACTCCGTCCGGTCGTCATGTGCGAGTGTCCTGCCGCGAGCGGCCTGCAGAGCCGGACTCGCACCGTGCTGCAACAGCGGTCCGCTCCGGATTCATCCCGAGCGCGGTGCTGCGACAGCGGCCCGCGAGGGTTTCGTCCCGCCGCGCGCGCCCGTCCCGGCAGCGGGATCCGGCCACCGCCGCGGGCCCGCGAGGGCGTTGCCGGGCGGCGTGAATGCCTCACGCCTGATCGCGCCCGTACGGCCCGTCGGGCACAGTCGTGATCACCGCGTGCGAGACCTGCCCAAGGAGAGCGAACGCCCATGAGCGCCACCCCCGGCCCGACGACCCGCTCCGTCGTCGAGGAACTGCTGCGCCGCATCGGCCAGGGCGACCCGGACCGTATCGCCGAGCTGTACGCCGACCGCGTGGACTGGCGCCTGAACTGGCCCGAGGACGAGCACGGCCGGGCCACGACGCCCTGGATCAGGCCCCGTTCGACGCGCACGGACGCGGGCGCCCACTACCGGGAGCTGACCGAGCACCATGTCGCGGAGCGGGCGGCCACACGCGTCGAGCGCATCCTGGTGGACGGCGCCGACGCGGTGGTCGTGGGCGAGATCCGGCAGACCGCCAAGGCCACGGGACGTCCCTATCGCGCCAGATTCGCCCTGCATCTCACCGTCGAGAACGGTCTGGTCGTACGCCACCACGTCTACGAGGACTCCCTCGCCGTGCTGCGGGCCTTCGCCGTCACCGGCGCCGAGTAGGCGGCGGGCTCACCCCGGCGCGAGCACCGTCCGGACCGCCAGCGCCGTCATCACCCCGCTCGACACCAGGGCCGTTATCAGCCGCCCCCGGTGTCCTGTCAGGGCCCGGCCGAGCAGGGCGCCACCGCCCGCGAGCAGGAGCTGCCAGCTCGCGGACGCGGCGAAGGCGGCGAGCACGAAGGCGGTGCGCTCCACGGTCCCCGTCCCGCCGGTGCCCCCCGCGCCCAGCACCAGGGCGGCGAAGTAGATCACCGTGGTGGGGTTGAGCAGGGTGATGCCCAGGAGACCCAGGTACGCCCGCCCCGGGCTCGGCGGGGGCGGCTCGGAGCGGGTCGCCGCGCGGTGGCCGCGGTGGCGGCGCAGCGCCGCGATCGCGCCCAGCGCGGCGAGGGCGAGCAGGACCAGGACCGAGAGCCAGCGCAGGGGTTCCAGGAACGGGCGCAGCAGGGCGGCCAGCGCGGAGCCGCCGAGTACGGCGGTGAGCGCGTACAGGCCGTCGGCCGAGGCGACGCCGAGTGCGGCGGCGGCGCCGGTGCGCAGGGTGGTGCGGGCGGTGAGGGAGACGAGGTAGGTGCCCACCGCGCCGACCGGGATCGCGATGCCGTAGCCCGCGACGAGGCCGGCCAGCAGCACGGTGGTCATGAGCGGGGCGGGGTCGGTCCCTCCGGGGGGACGGTCCGCTGTCGGGTCCGCGGGGTGTGGGCGGTGGCGTGCGACGCGGGCGGCAGGTGGGGTGTGGTGGTCATGGCGGGATCCTGCGGCGCGGGGCGGCGTGGGAGCAAGGGGTTATCGCGGGTGCGGATCGCCGGTCTGACCTAGAGCGTTGCCCGCAGCAGGGCCCGGGCCGCTTCCCGGGCCTCCCGGGCCGGGGTCGGCCGGCCGGTGATGTTGGCCGTGACCATGGCGCCCTCCGCGAGGAGGAAGAGGGGGGCCACCAGGGTGGTGGGGTGGTGCGTGGCCTTCACCAGGGCGGCCAGGTAGTCGCGGAACGCCTGTTTGTGGGCGCGGACCTGGTCGGCGACCGGGCGGGAGGTCGGGCCGAGTTCGCCGTAGGAGTTGATCCAGGCGCAGCCGCGGAAGTCCGGCTCGGCGAACCACAGTTCCAGCCAGTCGTAGACGGCGAGCAGGCGGCGCTCGGGGTCCTCGTGCCGGTCGACATGCGCGGCGAGGCGGCCGCGCCAGCGCTCGTCGCGGCGTTCGAGGTAGGCCACGACCAGGAGTTCCTTGGCCGGGAAGAGCTGGTACAGCCGTTTGAGCGAGACACCCGAGGCGCCCCGGAGGTCGTCCATGCCGACCGCCTGCACACCCTGCCCGTAGAACAGCGTCTCGGCGGCGTCCAGGGCCTTCTCCCGGGCGGTGGCGCTGTCCATCGACGATCACTCCTTGACGTGAGAACGAGCGTTCTCCTACGGTATCAGCCACTGGGAGAACGTTCGTTCTCCTGTTCGCTGTCCGACCTCCGGAGGACGCCATGACCGCCCGCCCGCCCCTGCCGCCCTTCACCCGCGAGACCGCCGCCCGGAAGGTGCAGGCCGCCGAGGACGCCTGGAACACCCGTGACCCGCACCAGGTCGCGCTCGCCTACTCCGAGGACTCCGTCTGGCGCAACCGCGACACCTTCCTCACCGGCCGCGCCGAGATCGTCGCGTTCCTCACCGCCAAGTGGGCGCGCGAGCGGCGGTACGCGCTGCGCAAGGACCTGTGGGCCTTCGACGGCGACCGCATCGCCGTGCGCTTCCAGTACGAGTCGCAGGACGCCGAGGGCCGCTGGTGGCGTTCGTACGGCAACGAGTTGTGGGAGTTCGACGAGCAGGGCCTGATGAGGCGGCGCGAGGCCTCCATCGACGACGTACCGATCGAGGAGCACGAGCGCCGCATCCACGGTCCGCGCCCCGAGGCCGATCGCGGTGTGTCCTTCCCGCTCAAGTGACCTGTCCGGGCTGCCAGTAGGGTGCCCGGATGACCGAACAGGCCGCAGATCCCTTCCTCTACGTCGTCGTGTGCGCCGCCGGAGTCGCGTCCGGGGTCGGTGAACTCGTCGCCGCGGCACGGCACAAGGGCTGGGAGGTCGGTGTCCTCGCCACCCCCGTCGCGATGAACGGCTTCTTCGACACGGCCGCCCTCGAGACGCTCACCGGCCGTCCCCTCCGCTCGGCCTGGCGGACACCCGGCGAGCCGCGCCCGTTCCCGGCGCCGGACGCGGTCGTCGTGGCACCGGCGACCTTCAACACCGTCAACAAGTGGGCGGCCGGCATATCCGACACCCTCGTCCTCGGCACCCTCAACGAGGCCTGCGGACTGGGCGTGCCGATCGCGGTCCTGCCGTGCGTGGCCGACGCCCTGGCCGCGCATCCCGCCTACCGGGAGAGCCTGACACGCCTGCGCGGCATGGGAGTCCGCTTCGGCGAGTCCCGGTCCGGGGAGTCCGCCGTCGGGCCCGGCTTCGGCTGGGAGCGGGCGCTGGACCTCCTCGACGCGGCTCCCTAGGGCCGGGGGGGGGGGGGGGGGGGGGGGGGGGGGGGGGGGGGGGGGGGGGGGCGGGGGGGGGGGAGCAGCAAGGAGGCGGCGGTGTGTGGGGGGTTTT
>NZ_JBVJGZ010000005.1:217342-230543 GCF_055587025.1 Streptomyces sp. NPDC048600
GCGGTTCTGGTTTTGGGGGGTCCGCCGGGGGTCTGGGTTGGGGTGGGGAGCGGGTGCGGACCCCCCGAGACATGGCCCCCGGGGGCGTTCCCGCGGGATCTCCGCGGCGTCGCGGAGATCCATCAGAACGGCCCTGGCCGTCGGCGCTACGGCGTGATGCCCGGGGTGGCGTCCTCGTCCAGCACGCCGAGTTCCGCCCAGATCGTCTTGCCGTCGGCCGTGTGCCGGCTGCCCCAGCGCTGGGTGAGCTGGGCGACGAGCAGCAGGCCCCGGCCCCCCTCGTCCCAGGTCTTGGCCCGGCGCAGGTGCGGCGCGGTGTGGCTGGTGTCGGAGACCTCGCAGATGAGGGTGTCCGTGTCGTGGATGAGCCGCAGCCGGATCGGCCGGGCGCCGTAGCGGATGGCGTTGGTGACGAGCTCGCTGACCACCAGTTCGGCGGTGAACGACACCTCCTCCAGCCGCCAGGTCGCCAGCTGCTCGCCGACCTGCCTGCGGATCGGCGCGACCAGCGCGGGGTCGGCCGGGATGTCCCAGGTGGCGACGCGGCCCGCGGGCAGCCCCCGGGTGCCCGCCAGCAGCAGGGCGACGTCGTCGGCGATGCCGTCCGGCGGCAGCAGCGCGGCGAGGGCCCGGTCGCAGGTCGCGTCCAGGGACCCGGTGTGCCCGTCGAGCGCCTCGCGCAGCAGGCGCCTGCCGAGCTCGGCGTCCCGGTCGCGGGACCAGATCAGGCCGTTGGTGTAGAAGGCGAGCAGCGTGCCCTCGGGCAGATACAGCTCGGTGGACTCGAACGGCAGCCCGCCCACCCCGAGCGGCGGCCCCGCGGGCAGCTCCACCTCGTGCGCCGCGCCGCCGGGCTGGAGCATCACCGGCGCGGGATGCCCGGCCCGCGCCAGCGTGCACCTGCGCGACACCGGGTCGTACACCGCGTACACACAGGTGGCGCCCACCTCGCCGGGTCTGCCTGCCTCGCCGCCGCCGTCCTCCGAGAGCCGGACGACGAGATCGTCGAGATGGGTGAGCAGCTCGTCGGGGGCGAGGTCGATGTCGGCGAGCGTACGGACCGCGGTGCGCAGCCGCCCCATCGTGGCCGAGGCCTGCACCCCGTGCCCCACGACGTCGCCGACGACCATCGCCACCCGCATGCCCGACAGCGGTATGACGTCGAACCAGTCGCCGCCCACCCCGGCCCGCGCGGCCGGGAGATAGCGGGAGGCCGCGTCGACGGCGGCCGTGCGCGGCAGCCGGCGGGGGAGCAGGCTGCGCTGCAGGGCGAGGGCCGTCTCCCGCTCCCGCGAGAAGCGGCGGGCGTTGTCGATGCACACCGCCGCGCGTGCCGTGACCTCCTCGGCCAGCAGCACGTCGTCGGGGGTGAACGGGTCGGGCCGTCGGAAACGGGTGAGCACCGCGACGCCCAGCGTGGTGCCCCGGGCCTGGATGGGCACGGACATCGTGGAGTGGATGCCGTACTCCTGGACGCGTTCGCGGCGCGCCCGGGAGCGGGCCAGCCACTGGTCCAGGTTGCCGCCCGCCACCGAGGCGACGGTGGTGCGGCCCGCGACGAGCGAGTCGGCCTGCGGCGAGGAGGCCGGGTAGGTGTCGAACTCCCCGGGTTCGACGACGGCCTCGGGGCTGCCCGGGTTCACCGACTGATGGGCGATCCGGCGCAGCCCGACGGGCACGGTCACCCGGGTCGGCGGGTCGCCGCTCTGCTCGTCGGCGTCCAGCAGGTCGACACTGACGAAGTCGGCCAGCGCGGGTACGCACACGTCGGCCAGTTCCTGCGCCGTGCGGGCCACGTCGAGGGTGCTGCCGATCCGTACGCTCGCCTCGTTGACCAGCTGGAGCCGCTCACGGGCGAGGTAGCTGTCGGTGAAGTCGTGGGCCGCCATGCACACCCCGCGCACCCGGCCCGTGCCGTCCATGACCGGGGTCATCCGGGCCAGCCAGGCGTGCGCCTCCTCCTCGCCGCCGGTGCGCAGATACGTCTGGACATCGCGGGGCAGACCGCTGGAGAGCACCTCCAGCGCGTTCCTCTCCAGCTCCTCGCTCTGCGGTTTCCCGCCGATCTCGGACAGCCTGAGACCCCGGATCTCCTCCTGGGGCAGACCGAGGGTGCGGGCCATGGCGTCGTTGACCGAATGCAGCCGCAGATGCTCGTCGTACACGGCCAGCGCGCACGGGGTCTGGGCCAGCACCGACACCTCCAGCGGGTCGCCGGGCGGTCCCGCGGTGGGGCGCTCCAGAGGGGAGACGACGAGCCAGTGCGCCGGCCCGCTCTTCGGATGCCACTGATGGTGCACGAGCAGCCACACCACGACCGTACGGCCGTCGCGGTGGCGCAGGGGGACGGAGCCGTACCAGCGGTCGCTGCGGATCTGGGGGGCCACGTCGGCGACGAGGTCCCGGGCGGGCTTGCCCAGGATCTCGGCCTCGGTCCAGCCGAGCAGCCGTCGGGCTCCCTCGTTCCACGAGGCCAGCGTGCCGTCCTCGGCGATGACAACCCGGGCCGTCGCGGCCTCGTCGAACGGGTAGACCAGGCTCATCGTCGCAACTCCATCGCGCCCACTCTTGGTCAACGGGTGCGTCTCTTCCGTTCCAGCCTAGTGGTTCCGGCCGTTCCGGCGAACGGGGGCAGGGCGCGGCCGGGCCGGGTGGAAGGCGCGTGCCGGGCCGGAGCGGCTCGCGCGGCCGGCACGACTCGTAGCGTGCCTCAGCCGACCGGGCCCGCGCCAGGGCCGAGACCGAGTCCGGCCAGCGCGGACCGGCCCGCCGCCGGATGCGTGCCCCCGGCAAGCAGCAGGGTCCGAGCCGCCTGGTAGGGGCTGCCGGCCGCCTCCAGCGCGGCCCCGGCGGCGAGGAGCCGGGGCAGGTCGCCGGTCAGCAGCGCCTCGGCCCGGTCGACCTGGGCGGTGGCGACCGGGTTGCCCGCGACCGTCCCGCGCGCCGCGTCGATCCGGGACCTGGCCGAAGGGTCCCCGGCCAGCACGGCCGCCTCCGCGCGCACGGCCACGTACCAGTGCAGCCACACCCAGGACACCCACTTCCACACCTCCTCCGGCTCCGGGGCGACCCGCTCCAGGGCGGCGTCCGTGTCGCCCTCGTGCAGCAGGACGACGGCGTCGAGGACCGCGCCGTAGCCGTGCCGGTGCTCGGGGGCGTTGCCCGCGCGGCCGACGACGGCGAGCCAGGAGGAACGGGCGTCGTGGTCGCCGCGCAGACCGTGCACCGCCGCGACGGCCGCGGCGGCGGGCCCGAGGGAGAAGGACCTCGGCCGGCCGCTGCGTTCCCAGGCGTCCAGGAACCGCGCCCCGCCGGTGAGCACCTCCTCGCCGTGCCCGGCGAACGCGTCCGCGACCAGCAGCCACGACGTGGCGTGATGCCCCACCTCGGCGAGCAGCGGATGCTCCGCGAGCCGCCGTCCCCAGCGCCGGGCCTCGGGCAGCCGGCCCGTGCCCACGGCGGTCCCGGCGGCCATGGCGAGGGCGTCCATCAGCTCGTGCGCGGCGGCCGGTCCCGGCGGGGCCGAGGCCAGCACGTCGAGGCGCTGCCGTGCGGCGGACGCGGCGCCGAACGGGTCGCCGTCCCAGCTCCGGGCGCCGGACAGCGCGTCCAGCGCGGCCGACTCGGCCACCGGGTCGCCCGTGCGGCGGGCGAGCCGGACCGCCAGCCCGGCCTGCTCGACCGTCTCGCTCACGGTGTTGTCGGTGTCGCCCTGGACCGAACCGAACGCGTCGGTCACCACCGCGGCCACGGCCAGCTCCACGGCCGCCTCCGCCTCCGGATCGGCGCCGGACAGCTCACGCGCCCGCGTCAGCAGCGCCGTCACCTCGTCCCGTGCCGGGACCTGGGCGAACGTGCTGGAGAAGCGGTACGCGACGGTGGCGGCCGCCGCCAGATCGCGGCCCGCGCCCGCGGTGTCCCCGGCCGTCCGAGCGGCCTCGGCGGCGGCGCGCAGAAGCCGCAGCATGTCGTCCCCGAGCCTGCGGCACCCGGCGACCGCGGCGGCCTGCCGCAGCGACTCGGCCCGCTCCCGTGCGCCGCCCGCGGTCCCCGCCTCGTCGCCCGTCAGCTGGGCCGCCTGCTCGTACCGTTCCTGCGCCTCGCCGAGCAGGGTCCGGGTGAAGGCGAGCCCGGCCAGGGAGAGGGCGAGGCGACGGGCCTCGGCGCGGTGGTCCGGGTGCGTGGCGGCCCAGGCGAGCGCGGAGCGCAGATCGTCCGCCACGGCGTCGAAGCGGGCCCGCCAGTCCGGTCCCTCGCCCTCCCCGAGCGCGGTCGCGGCGGCCAGGCACCAGGCCGTGTGCCGGGACCGGACGCCGTCGCGCTCCCCGGTCTCGTCGAGCCGGTGCCCGCCGTACTGCCGGATGGTCTCCAGCGCCTGGTAGCGGGTGCCGTCCCCGGCCGACGTCACCACCAGCAGGCTCTGCTCGGCGAGCCGGGCCAGCCCCTCGGCGACCCGGGCCCGCTCCAGCGGGGCGAAGCTGGCCACCTCCGCCGCCGCGTCCGCAGAGAACGGCACCACGAACACCGACACCCGGCGCAGCAGCGCCCGGTCCTCGGGCGCCAGCAGCTCGTGACTCCAGTCCAGCACCGCGCGCACCGACCGGTGCCGGTCGTCGGCCCGGGAGCCGCCGGACAGGACGCGCAACTGGTCCGAGAGACCGGCCGTGAGTCCGTCGAGCCCGAGCGAGGGCAGCCGGGCCGCCGCCAGCTCGATGGCCAGTGCCATGCCACCGAGCCGGTCGCACAGGGCCACGACCCGTTCCCGTGCCGCCGGGCCGGGCGACCGGCCGACCGCCGCCGCCCGCTCCAGGAACAGCGCGACCGCGTCCGACCCGTCGACGCCGTCGCTGGACAGCGGCGGCACCGGGAAGACCCGCTCGAACGGCACCGTCAGCCGGGCCCGCGAGGTCAGCAGCACCCGTAGCCGCGGGCAGGACGCCAGCAGTCGTTCCACGAAGGGCGCCACGCCTTCGCGCACCTGCTCGCAGTTGTCCAGCACGAGCAGTGCCCGCCGGTCCTCGAGCGCCGCCGCGGCGGCCTCGTCGATGCCGCGTCCGGGCTGCTCGCCCACGCCGAGGGCGGCTGCGACGGCCGCGCCCACCCGGGCGGGATCGGTGACCGGGACCAGGTCGACGAACCACACCCCGTCCGCGAACTCGCGGGCCAGGTCCGCCGCCACCGCCAGCGCCAGCCGTGTCTTGCCCACCCCGCCCGGACCCACGGCGGTCACCTGGCGGTGCGCCCTCAGCGCCGCGGCCAACTCCGCGCGCTCGCGCGTCCGTCCGACGAACGCGGTCAGCGGCGCGGGCAGGGCGGGCGCCGTGAGCGACCGCCGCTCACCCGCCCGACGGGACAGCGCCCTGCGGTCCGGGAGTTCCAACTTCCGGAGCAGTGAGGAGACATGGGACTCGACGGTGCGCACGGAGATGAACAACCGCGCGGCGATCTCGGCGTTGCTCAGATGCTCGCCGAGCAGCGTGAGGACTTCGGCTTCCCGGGCGGAGACGGCAGGCGTGGACATTCGATCATTATCCGTGGCGTCTTTCCGTGGTCGCCACGGAGGCGGCAACGACCTTTGCGGAGAGAGGCTTTGAGCACGAGCCCGGCCGAAGGAGGACCCATGAGCAACGCCGCACCCCGCACCCGTGACCAGCGCCGCCGTGACACCGAGCACCGCCTCGCCCACGACGTCGACGTCTGGGTGGCGACCGCCTCCGTGGACGGAGTACCGCACCTGGTCCCGCTGTCCTTCGACTGGGACGGCGAGGCGCTGCTGCTCGCCACCCCGGCCGACAGCCCCACCGGCACCAACCTGGCCACCGCAGGGGTCGCCCGGCTGAGCCTCGGTCACACCCGCGACGTGTCCATGATCGAGGGCGAGGCGGAGGTGCTGCCCCTCGACGCCCTGCCGTCCGAGCGGGGCGACCGCTTCGCCGCCCGGACCGGGTTCGACCCGCGCACCCTGACCACGCCGTACCGCTGGTTCCGGGTCACCCCGCGCCGGGTGCAGGCCTGGCGGGAGGTCGAGGAGATGACCGGCCGTGAGCTGATGCGCGACGGCCGCTGGCTGGTCTGAGCGGCGGCGGGAGGCCCGGGCGGCGGGGCGCCGTCCGGGCGCCGGGGCGGCGGACGCGATGACGCGTCGTCCCCCGGCCCGGACGGCGCAGGCCCGACGCCTCATCGTGTCCGCACGGTTGACGGGGTGTCATGCCAGCCACAAGCATGTGCCCGACCGTACTTTTGGGAGCGCTCCCATCGCTGCCGAGCCCCACCGCACCTCCTCGACGTGACTCAAGGAGCCGAGCCGTGATCCGACGCAGAACAGCCCTGTTGCCCCTCACCGCGCTGCTGGCCACCGCCCTCACCGCCCTGCCCGCGCCGTCCGCCGCGGCCGAGGAGGCCGAACAGCTCAGGAACGGCACCTTCGACACCGTGACCGAACCCTGGTGGGCCTCGGCCGACGTCACCGCAGGACTGTCGGACGGACGTCTGTGCGCCGACGTGCCCGGCGGGACCGCCAACCCCTGGGACGCCGCCGTCGGCCAGAACGACGTGACCCTCGTGAAGGGCGAGACCTACCGGTTCTCCTTCAGCGCCACCGGCACCCCCGAGGGCCATGCGGTGCGCGCGATCGTGGGACTGTCGACCGCGCCGTACGACACCTGGTTCGAGGTGACGCCGCAGCTGAGCGTCTCCGGGAACTCCTACGCGTACACCTTCACCTCGCCCGTGGACACCCCGCAGGCGCAGGTCGCCTTCCAGGTCGGCGGCGGCGCGGAGCCCTGGCGGTTCTGCATGGACGACGTCTCGCTGCTGGGCGGCGTACCCCCGGAGGTGTACGAGCCGGACACCGGGCCACGGGTGCGGGTGAACCAGGCCGGCTATCTGCCCGCCGGGCCCAAGAACGCCACGCTCGTCACCGACGCGACTGCGCGGCTGCCCTGGGAGCTCAAGGACGCCGCCGGAGCGGTGGTGGCGCAGGGCTGGACCGTGCCGCGCGGGACGGACGCCTCCTCCGGGCAGAACGTCCACTCGATCGACTTCGGCGCCTACCGCCGGGCGGGCCAGGACCTCACCCTCGTCGCCGACGGCGAGGCCAGCCGCCCCTTCGACCTGGGCACGGCCGCCTACCGGCAGCTGCGGACGGACGCGCTGAAGTACTACTACACCCAGCGCAGCGGCATCGAGATCCGCGACGACCTGCGCCCCGGCTACGCCCGCCCGGCCGGACACGTCGGCACGGCACCGAACCAGGGCGACACCGCCGTGCCCTGCCGGCCCGGCGTGTGCGACTACACCCTCGACGTCACGGGCGGCTGGTACGACGCCGGCGACCACGGCAAGTACGTCGTCAACGGCGGCATCTCCACCTGGGAGCTGCTCAGCACCTACGAACGCGCCGGGCTGGCCCGGACCGGCGAGCGGGCACCCCTCGGCGACGGCTCGCTCACCGTCCCCGAGAGCGGCAACAAGGTCCCCGACATCCTCGACGAGGCGCGCTGGGAACTGGAGTTCCTGCTGAAGATGCAGGTGCCGGACGGGCAGCCGCTGGCCGGCATGGCCCACCACAAGATCCACGACGAGCAGTGGACGGGCCTGCCGCTGATGCCGCACGCCGACCCGCAGAAGCGTGAACTGCACCCGCCCTCCACCGCCGCGACCCTCAACCTCGCCGCGACCGCGGCCCAGGCGGCGCGCCTGTACAAGCCCTACGACGCCCGCTTCGCGGCCGAGGCCCTGTCGGCCGCGCGCAAGGCATGGGCCGCCGCGCTCGCGCACCCCGACCGCTACGCCTCGGAGAGCGACGGCATCGGCGGCGGCACCTACGCCGACTCGAACGTCACCGACGAGTTCTACTGGGCGGCGGCGGAGCTCTATCTCAGCACCGGCGAGAAGCAGTTCGCCGACCACGTCCTCGCCTCGCCCGTGCACACCGCCGACCTGTTCGGCCCGCTCGGCTTCGACTGGGCCCGCACCGGGGCGGCCGGCCGCCTGGACCTGGCGCTCGTGCCGAGCAGGCTGCCCGGCCGGGACAAGGTGCGCCAGTCGGTGGTGCGGGGCGCCGATCGCTATCTGGCCACGCTCCGGGCGCATCCGTACGGCATGCCGTACGCCCCGGACGGCAACATCTACGACTGGGGCTCCAACCACCAGGTCCTCAACAACGCGGTCGTGCTGGCCACCGCGTACGACCTCACCGGTGCGGCCAAGTACCGTGACGGCGCGCTCCAGGCCATGGACTACGTCCTCGGCCGCAACGCGCTGAACCTGTCGTACGTGACCGGTTACGGCGAGGTCAGCTCCCGCAACCAGCACGCCCGCTGGTACGCCCGTCAGCTCGACGCGAGCCAGCCGAGTCCGCCGCGCGGCACCCTCGCGGGCGGGCCCAACTCCAGCATCCAGGACCCGTTCGCACAGAGCAGGCTCCAGGGCTGCGTAGGCCAGTTCTGCTACATCGACGACATCCAGTCGTGGTCGACGAACGAGCACACCGTCAACTGGAACGCGGCCCTGGCCCGGATGGCGTCCTTCGTCGCCGACCAGACCTGACCGGACCGCCCGGCCGCACACCGCGCACGGTACCGTCTCGGAACGCTTCTGACCTGGGTCTATTTACGGTCGAGTACCCGAGCGGTACCGTGTCGTCATGCCAGCCCTCAATGTGGAGTTCAGCGAGCGCGAGCTGGAGGACCTGCGGCAGATCGCCAAGGAGCGCGGTACGTCGATGAAGGCCCTCGTCCGTGAGGCCGCCGCGGCCGACATCGCCCGGCACCGCGCGCTCAAGGAGGGGGCGGAGGCGTTCCGCCGCTTCTTCTCCTCCCACGCCGACGAGTTCGCCGCGGCCTTCCCCGAGGACGAGGTGCCCGCCGGGGGCGCGCGGCGGGGCGTCTGAGTCATGACGCCCGTCGTCCACATCGACGTGCCCTGGCTGCTCCAGCGCCATGAGGAAGTGCTGCCCGAGCAGCCCACGATCAACGACTTCTCCGCGCTGGTCGCCGCCGTCGCCCGGCACCGGGTGGACCCGCCCCGGCTGGGCGTCGACTCCGACCCCGCCTGGCGCGCCGCCGCCCTGCTGCACACCATCGCCCTGCTCAAGCCGCTGCCCGCGGCCAACGCGCGCTTCGCCTGCGCGACCGCGGTGGCCTACATGTTCGTCAGCGGCGTCGGCATCGACCCGCCGTACGGGACGCTGGTCGACCTCGCCCGCGATCTGATCGACGGCAAGACGGACGTCTACGGGGCCGCCGACCGGCTGCGTTCCTGGCAGATATGAGGAGCCGGGCGCCCTTCGCGGCGGTGGGCCGCCGGTCCCGTGGAGGCCACCGCTCCCGGCCGGTCGCTCGGGGCCGCCGGCCGAGGGCGGGAGAAACGGGGCCGGCGGCCGTTTCGCACGGGAGAGCCGCCGTCCCGCGCGGGGCCTGCCGAGTAGGCCGGTACCCAGTCCACTCCTCGTCCCCGGCGGCCGGGAGCGTGCGCGGCCGGCCGGCGCGTGCGTCCCTTTCACACGGGGCGCTCGGAATGGCGAAAAGCAGTGCGATTCGGTGAGCGTATGCCGTACGTAAGTCCTGGGGAAAACGCGTCCTGACTTTCTTTCAGTGATACGGATGTTCCCCAAGTGCCTTGTTGGCCCTGAGTTCGCTGTGCAAGGGTGAAGCGCCCGGTGTCCGGGCTCTTTTTTCAGTCGGCCGAACTCCTCGTGCGTCGCATACGCGTGGGAAGGAATCCGTTTCAGTGCCACCCACCCCCCACCCTCCCCGTCCGCCCTACCCGCCGCCCGGCGCGTTTCCCGGAGAATCCGACGAGTTGCTCGCCGGACGTCTGCGGGGCAGCCCGGACGACGACGTCTCCCGTTCCACCGCCCTGCTGATCGCGCGACACTGGCGACCCGCGTACGAGTACGCGGCCATCTGTCTCGCGGACTCGGGGCCGGCCGCCGCCATGGTCACCGGCGCGGCCGTCCATCAGCTCCTCGACCGTCTGACGCTCGGCGAACCCGGCGTCGTCCTGCGCCCCCGGCTGCTCGTCGCCGTACGGGACACCGTGCGGCTGTGGGCCACCGAGGAACGGATATCCGCCGTTCTGCCGGGACTTCGCAAACCCGCCGGCGGCCGCGGCATGCGCACGGCCTCGCCGGGGCCGCCGGAAAACCGCCGGCTCACCGAACGCGCATTCCTGGCCCTGCCGCCGGTCGACCAGTGCCTGCTGTGGCACACCGAGGTCGAGGCGGAAGCCGTCGGCGTTCCCGCGGCGCTGCTCGGCATGGACGCCGAAGTCGCCGCGGCGGCCGTCGAACAGGCGCGTGAAAAACTCCGGGAGGGATTGGTCCGTACCCATCGTGAACTCTCCCCGACAAACGAATGCCGTTTCCACAACCGCCTTCTGGACATCCCGATCCGGCGCGGCGGGTCGTTGCTCCCGGATGTGCGCAAGCATCTCGCGGAGTGCCGCTACTGCCGTGCGGCGGCGGAGCAGCTGAGCCATTTCGAGGGCGGCCTGGGCGATCTTCTCGCCGAGGCCGTGCTCGGCTGGGGCGCCCACCGCTACGTCGAGTCCCGCCCGGGGCGCGGCCGGCAGGTTCCCCGCCGGCGCGACGCCACCCGGCGCGACGCCGCCCGGCACGGTGCCGGCCGGACCCGCTCCGGGGCCGCCCGGCACCGGGTGCTGTCCCGCGCGCAGGGCCCCGGCGGCCGCCGTGCGGCTCCCGGTGACGGGCGCTCACCGCGCGCCCTGCTCACCGGAGTCGGGCTCGCGTCCGCGGGCATCCTGGCGATCCTGCTCGGGGCCGGGCTGTGGGGGAGCGGCGGCGGCACCGAGCCGATGGCCTCCACCGGCGCGAGCGGCAGCGATCCGTCGGGCGACGGTTCCCCGGACCCGTCGGGCGCGCCCACCTCGCCCGACAGCGCGGGTCTCTCCGCGCCCGGCCGCTCCGGCCTGCTCAACGCGGGCGCGGGTCTCTGCCTCGACGTCGAGGGAGAGGCGCGGGCGGGTGCCGGGGTCGGGCTGGCGGACTGTTCCGCCGCCCGCACCCAGCTGTGGTCCTACGCCGCGGACGGGCTGCTGCGCAGTGTGACGGAGCCGGGGCTGTGCCTGGACTCGCACATGGACGCGGGCGTGGCCATCCTCGCGGTCTGCGCCGACCGCGGCTCTCTGCGCGGGGACGACGTCCGTTACGAGCTCACCGACGCGGGTGAGTTCGTGCCGCTCTGGGACAAGCGGCTGGCTCTGGCCGCGACGACCGGTGACGCGGGTGCCGACATCGTCGTCAAGGTCCGTGACGGCTCGTCGGCCCAGCGGTGGCTTCCGGCTCCTCGTCAGGCTCCCGCCACGGCGTCGGTCCGTTCGGCGGGCATGACGCGCTGACGCACGGCCCTGCGGGGCGCGGGGCTTGTGCGTGCCCTGGTGCCGGGCTTGGTGTTCGTGGCCCGGTGCCGGTCGGTGTGTGGCTGGTCGCGCAGTTCCCCGCGCCCCTGAGGGCGGTCGTGTTGTCGGTGTTTTCGGGGTGGGGGGCTGCGTGGCCCGCGCACGGCGGCTGTTGTGCGGGCTTGGTGTTCGTGGCCGGGTGCCGGGTGGGTGTGTGGCTGGTCGCGCAGTTCCCCGCGCCCCTGAGGGCGGTCGTGTTGTCGGCGTCTTTGGGGTCAGGTTCCCCGCGCCCCTGACCGTGGTGGCAGTGCCGGCGTCTTCTCGGTGGGGTTCCCTGTGCTCCTGGGGGCGCCTCAGGGGGTGTCCGGGCCTCGGTCGCGGACTTCCTGGACGTGTTCCAGGGAGTCGCGGAGTTCTGTGAGCCAGTCGTCGGTGTGGCGGCGGACCAGGCGTACGCACCAGGCGAGGGCGTCGCTGCGGCTGCGGGCCACGCCGGCGGCGACCAGCGTGTCGAGCACCTGACGCTCGCTCTGCCGCAGGCGTGTCATCACCGGTACGGCGAGGTGCGTGAACAGCACCCGCTCCTCACCGCACTCGACACCCCAGGCCACCTTCCGGCGGAACCGGTGCTCCGCCTCCCGGGCGACCGCCATCCGGTCCTCCCTGGTGCGCTCCCGGAACTCCTCGATGCGGCCCTGGACGGCGGCCTCCCGCTCCGCGGGCGAGGCGCCCTCGCCCAGCCGGGGTTCCGGGACCCGCCCGATGACGGTGATCTCCTCGCGGTCGACCGAGACCTCGGTCAGCTCCTCGAAGAGGCCGTCGGGCAGACGGCCGGCGAACCAGCCGCGCAGTTCCTCGTGCTGCTTCGTAATCATGTAATGACGATTACTCGCGGCTTCCATGAACACAAGGGGTCCCGGAGGGGTCTTTCGGAGATGGATCCGGAATGTTTCCAGCCGATTACCTAGAGTAAAAAAACCGGTCATTCGGCCACTCCAGATGATCATCGAGCGGACGAATCGGGGTTTGGAACGCTCGATTCCGTGACTTCACGCCACTGTTTCAACACGCAAGGTTACCGAAACCCGTGGGTTCGATGTGTCATCCGGCTGCGTCCCCGGCAGAGTGGCGCTCGCCGGTTCGAGCCCGAACCCGGGACCCGTCCGGCATCTCCGAATCGAGCGGAAGGATGCACACAATGCGGAACACCGCGCGCTGGGCAGCAGTCCTCGGCCTCACCGCCGGCGCCCTCGCCGGGCCCCTGACCGGGGCCGGCCAAGCCTCCCCCGGCAGCGCACCTGCGTCGCTGTACGCCCCGTCGGCCCTCGTGCTCACGGTGGGCCACGGCGAGACGGCGCTCAGCGTCACCCCGGAAAGGGCCGTCACGCTCACCTGCGCGCCGACGGCCTCCGGCACCCATCCGGCGGCCGCCCCGGCCTGCTCCGACCTGCGCGCGGCAGGTGGCGACCTCAGCGCGCTGCGCAGCATCGAGGGCGTGATGTGTACCCGGCAATGGGACCCGGTGGTGATCACCGTGGACGGCGTCTGGCAAGGACAGCGCGTCTCCTACGAGCGCACCTTCGCCAACGACTGCGTGAAGGCCTCCTACGGCTCGGGAGTCTTCGCGTTCTAGACCGGGGACCGCACGGAACGCGTGACACGCGACCGGACCCGCGGATGGGGAGTGCGGGCACGGGAGCGGGATTCCTTGCGGTACCCGCACCGGGGACCGGGGGGGGGGGGGGGGGGGGCGGGGGGGGGGGCCAGATTTTTTGTTCTCTCGCCGACCCCAACCCCCCCTTGCCCTGGGGGGGGGGGGGCGGCTCCCGCACTCCCTGCG